>CAYUZZ010000018.1:0-14755 GCA_964449505.1 uncultured Hyphomicrobiales bacterium
TTTATTGATTGTAGGTTTAGGTTTTAGAGTTGCAGCATTTCCATTTCATCAATGGGCACCCGATGTCTATCAGGGAGCACCAACAGTCGTAACAGCATTTATGAGCACTGCTGGCAAAGCAGGTGCCTTGGTTGCATTTGTGATTATTGGACAAACATTTTTGCCAACCTTACCTCCAGATTTAATTAACGAAGTATCGGTTAAATTGCAATCTTTTGTGGGTGACGCACAAATGATATTAGCACTAATGGCATCGGCTACAATGCTGGTGGGCAATTTATTGGCATTGATACAGAAAAATATCAAGAGAATGCTTGCGTATTCTTCTGTTGCACATGCAGGTTACTTTTTGATTGGGATTGTGTCAAACAATGCTGATGGGTGGAGTGGTGTTATATTTTACTCCGCAGCATATATGTTTATGCAAATTGGTGCTTTCGTAGTAGTTAGTATTCTTGAAAGAAACGATAAAAAGTTAGAATTAACAGATTATAACGGTTTAAGAAAGCAGCATCCTTGGCTGGCTGCCATGATGGCAATTTTTATGTTTTCATTAGCTGGAATACCTCCATTTGCTGGTTTTCCGGGAAAATATCTTCTATTTGTTTCTGCCGTTGAAGCTGGATACACATGGTTGACCATTGTTGCTGTTATCTCAACCATAATTTCTATGTATTTTTATATTGGTTTAATTATCAATATGTTTTTCAATGAACAAGAGGGAGAGCCATTGGAAGCCAAAGCAGGCAGTGTTAAGATTACATTGGCAATTACAACTATTTTTGTAATCCTTCTTGGTATTTTCCCTGGCGTTCTTATTGATATGGCAAAAAGATTATTTTAATATTTTATAGAGAGGTATTTATGGCAAATCATCAATGTGAAGTGGCGGTTATCGGTAGTGGTCCTGGTGGCTATGTGGCTGCAATACGCTTATCACAATTAGGATTAAAAACAATTTGTATTGAAAAGGGTGACTTAGGGGGCGTTTGTCTTAATATAGGTTGTATTCCTACAAAAGCTCTTCTTAAAAGTGCTGAGTATATGCATTTCTTGAATCATTCAACTGACTTTGGTTTTAATATTAATAAATTAGATATAGATTTTCCTAAGGTAATTGACCGCTCCAGAAAGGTAGCTGGCCAAATGAGTAAGGGCGTTAGTAGTTTATTTAAAAAATATAAAGTAGATACAGTAATAGGTTCTGCAAAATTCGAAAATAAGAATTTGATTTTTGTTTATGACAAAGATGGTAATAAAACAGATGAAGTTAAAGCAGATAAAATTATTATTGCTACTGGAGCAAGACCAAGAGTTATGCCAGGTATAGAAGTTGATAAGAAAAATGTGATGACAAGTACCGAAGCATTGTTTCGTAAAGATATACCCGAATCATTGATTGTGATGGGTGCCGGGGCAATTGGTGTTGAGTTTGCATATTTTTATAACTCATTTGGAACCAAGGTAACAATCGTTGAATATATGGACAGAATACTGCCAATTGAAGATGCTGAAATTTCTAAAGAATTAGAAAGACATTTCAGAAAATATGGCATAAACTTAAAAACTAAAACTAAAGTTATTTCTGCAAAGTCATTAAAAGATGGGGTTGAAATAGTTGTTGAAACCGACGGCAAGCAGGAAAAATTGATTGCAGCTGCTGCGTTGAATGCTATTGGTATTCAAGCAAACACAGAGAACATTGGATTGGATAAAGTTGGGATTTCTACCGAAAAAGGGTTCATTAAAGTTGATAAGTTATGTAGAACCAATGTAGATAATATTTTTGCCATAGGTGACGTTGCAGGAGCCCCTTGGCTTGCTCACAAAGCATCTGCCGAAGCGATTTCCACCGCTGAATTCATTGCTGGACATAGTTCAAAAGGTATTGATTATAACAATATTCCAGGCTGTACATATTGTAACCCACAAGTGGCTTCTGTTGGGCTAACAGAGGAGAAAGCCAAAGCAGCTGGTTATGAAATTAAAATTGGAAAATTCCCATTTACTGCCAGTGGCAAAGCTCACGGAATTGGCGAAGCAAAGGGCTTTGTTAAATTAATTTTCGATTCCAAATATGGCGAATTGCTTGGTGCTCACATGATTGGACCTGATGTAACTGAATTAATTGCCGAACTTGGTTTGGCGAAATCCTTAGAAGCCACTGCTTCTTCAATTTTCAAAACTATTCATGCACATCCAACACTCTCCGAAGCTGTAATGGAAGCCGCTGCACAAGCCTATGGAGAAGCCATAAATATATAATCTTTCTTAGGTTCTTAGTTTAACGAAAAATCAGGATTGTAATACAATCCTGATTTTTTTATATAATTAACTTATCAATATATTTCCGGAACCCAAGTTATTTCATCAACTGGCGGTCTTACGTAGTTTTCATGGGTTTTTCTTGGTGGAAAAACAAATGGCTGCGGAATCACATTCTCATATTGAAATAGCGAAAGCAGATGCGCAATGGCATTCAGTCTCGCCTTCTTTTTATCATCAGAATTTACATTATACCAAGGGCATTGCTTAGTATCGGTGTATTTCATCATCATATCTTTGGCACGCGAATATTCTTCCCATTTATCCCACGATTTTAAGTCCATTTCAGATAATTTCCAACGTTTCTCGGGGTGGGAAGCACGGTCTTTTAACCTTCTTTCCTGTTCCTCATCGTTAACGCTTATCCAGTATTTGATTAAATAAATACCGGAACGAACTAACATTCTCTCAAGCTCAGGGCAAGAACGTAAAAATTCTTCATATTCTTCATTATTACAAAAACCCATAACACGTTCAACACCGGCACGATTATACCAGCTTCTGTCAAAAATTACAATTTCCCCTGCAGATGGTAATTGACTGATATATCTCTGGAAATACCACTGTGTACTTTCCTTGTCACTTGGTTTTTCTAAAGCCACTACTCTTAATCCGCGAGGGTTTAATGGTTCTGTTATTCGCTTAATTAAACCACCTTTACCGGCTGCATCGCGACCCTCGAACATCAACACAACCCGCAAGCCTTTCTGCTTTACCCAATATTGCCAAATGACTAAATCCTCTTGCAGTTTACACAGACTTTCTTCATAATAAGAATTACTTAACTTACCCTGTTTATTGTATTTATGAACCTCTTGCTCGAGTTCGGTTTGAAGAATTGATGTGACAATTTGATTGGAAGTATTTTCGTCGATACTACCCTTATTGTTTTTTTGCTTTTTATGCCCCATATAAATCTTTCCCTTTATTCATTTTATTTAAAAGTAAATTAACTAAAAAATGAATACGGTGATTTATTTTTTTTAAATTATCAAAGAAAGGTTTTGCTTTTCAATTTTTGAATACGCAAGTAGGATTCTTGAATTCTCGATTCTGGTATTTGCCCAGATTTGATAAGATTTTTTATTATATTTGTTGCTTTGATAGCAATACTCTCATCATAAGTAAGATTATTAGCAAACACAAGTATATCAACACCAGCATTAATTGATAATTCAATAGCCTTTTCCAAACCGTAAAAATCAGTTATGGCTTTCATATTCATATCATCTGAGATTATAACGCCATCAAAACCTAATTGCTTACGTAAAATGCCATTGATGATTTTATTGCTGAGTGTGGCGGGATAATCAGGGTCTAATTTAGAATTAAAAATATGAGCAGTCATAATCATGCCTTGATAATCTTTTGAAATCAATTCTTTGTATGGCTTCAATTCTGATTCCTGCCAAGTGTTTGTAACATCTGTTAGTCCTAAATGAGAATCAGATGCAGAGCTACCATGCCCAGGAAAATGTTTCAAAGTTGAATTTATATTTTGTTTTTTAAATTCGTCAATCAAAATAGCAGCATTATTTACCACAATTTCTGGGTCAATTGAAAAACTTCTATCAATTTTGCCAATTACAGGATTATTTGGGTTGATATTTAAATCAACTACTGGTGCAAAATTTACATTAAATCCCATTTTATGCAGAGTTTCAGCAGTAATTCGTCCATAAAATCTCGTAGAATCCGGATTATTAATAGTTCCTAAATATGCTTGCGATACATTTGCCGAAAAACCATACTTTGATTTTAGTCTGGCTACATAACCACCTTCCTGATCTACAGAAACAAGCAAAGGAATTCTAGAATATGATTGTAGTTGTGTAATAAGGGTTTGTACTTGTTGGGGTGATTCAATGTTTCTTGTGGAGGAATTAAGAGCTACATCTCTATCAAATAATACAACACCTCCTATTCTGCCACTTGCTATATCTTTAATTATAGGACTTGCTGCATCTACAGCAAGCCCCCTGAATCCAATCAGCAACATTTGTCCAATTTCGCGATCTAATTCAAGCTCTGGTGAAATGGGATTATTATCAGAACAAGAAAATGTAAGGAAAGAAACAGAAATTAGTGTTAGCAACAAAAATATTTTCATTTTAAATATATAATTGCGATAAATCTATATAAATTGTGTATTCTTTAATTAAACTTTCCTTGATTTGGAATACGTTGCAAAATCCAACCTCTAATTGAGTTCCATTTTGGCGTGTATATTTAGAAATGCCTCTAGCAATAATATAATCTCCACTTTCAATTATTTGAATGGAATGGTGCTGAAGACCTGTTATGCTTTTGAAAAAGGCGTCAACAGAATCAAAGGTGGCTTTTTTACCAATTGCTGGGGGATAATTACCAAAAGTGAACACACAGTCATCGCTAAGAAAGGTGATAAATTTATCTGCATTCATCTCATCAATTGAGCTGAATAAATCATTTATTTTATTAAGAAAATTCATAATTTAAACTTTGAAAATATTAAAATTATAGTAACGATATAAATATTGGAAAATTGGAAGTAGATTAAGGGTTTTACTTAAAGCTTATTTCACAAATTTATTATTGGCTGTTTATTAATAACAGGTTAGCATTAAATATCAAAAAAATAAGGTTAAAAAGTAAGAATCTTCTCATTCTTTTTCGGAAAGTTCCATCCAGCGTAATGTAAGTTCTTCTAATCTAAGAATATTTTTGTTTAATTCATTAGATATATTTCCAAGTAATCTGTAGTCTTGCTCACCATCGTTAAGCTTAGTCTTTAAAATTGATATATTAATTTCTACATTTTCAATTTCATTTTCCAAAAATTCCAACTCTCTTTTTTCCTTAAATGTAAGTTTGCTGGATTTTTCATTTGTAAAATTTTTAACTTTGCTTGGAATGGGAATCTCATTGCTTTTTTCAATTATTTTTTGGTCCCGTAAGTCCTTTTTTTGTTCCTCTTTTTTCTCCAGATATAATGTGTAATTACCAGGATATTCCTTTATCAGTCCATTACCTTCAAATGACCAAATAAACTCAATACATCTATCCAGAAATGCTCTGTCGTGGGAGACTATTATAAGCACTCCATAGAAATCATCTAAATAATTTTCTAATACATTTAAGGTATCAATATCGAAATCATTAGTTGGTTCATCAAGCAACAACACATTTGGGTTTGCCATAAACATACGTAGTAGGGAAAGTCTTTTTTTCTCACCACCGGATAGTGTATGCACATAGGAATACTGCTGATTTCGTGGGAACAAGAATCGATCCAATAATTCCTTGCAAGTAATTTTCCGCTCTTTTCCGATGCCAACATTAATATATTCTGCAATTTCTTGGAGTGAACCAATTACGGTTTTATTTGGGTCCAAATTTTCATTCTCCTGGTCAAAGTATCCAATTTTTACAGTTGAACCCAGTTTTGAAGTGCCTTCAGTTGGTTTAAGTAGTCCGGCGAATATTTTAAGTAAAGATGTCTTTCCAGAGCCATTCGGTCCAATTATTCCAATTCTATCTACATTTTGCGAAGTGTAAGTAAAATTATCGATTAGGGTTCTGTCCCCCATAACTAATCTAATATTATTAGCTTCAATTACTTTTCCTCCAAGATATAAATTTCCCAGTTCAATTTTTATTTTTTTATGTTCCACAAATCGAATGTCATCTTTTAATTTTTCAGCCCAATCAATTCGACTTTTTTGCTTGGTTCTACGTGCTCGTGCTCCACGTGACAACCATTCTAATTCTTGTCGGAGTTTATTTTGGAGGTGTTCATTAGTTGATTTTTCATTCTGTAGAAGTACCTGTTTTTGTATAAGAAACTGTTCGTAATTACCACTATAAAAGAATAATTTACCAAAATCTAATTCCACTATTCTACTTGCAAGTGCATCCAAGAAGTATCTGTCGTGGGTTACAAAAACTATTGATAAGTTAGAAGTTGACAATTCGTTTTGTAACCACTGAACTGTATCTGCATCTAAATGATTTGTTGGTTCGTCAAGGATAAGCAAGTCTGGTTTTGCAATTAATATTTTGGCGATTGCAATTCTTTTTTTTTCTCCGCCCGACGCTGAACGTAGAGATTTTTCGAAGTCAGTTATTCCAACTTTTTGTAAAATTTGTTTTGCCTGTGATTCAATATTCCATCCATCAAGCTCATCAATTTTGTGGGATAAATTTGTAACTTTATCCAAATCTGGCGAATTTGTTTCTAATAAATGATGGTATTCCTGAAATGCTTGGTGAATAGTCGGAATTCCATTCATTACGTAATCCAAGGCAGTATCTTCATAATCGTATTCGGTAGTCTGAGTCAAATATTCAACTTTGATGTCGTTTGCAAGCACTATATCTCCGGAGTCTGCTTTTTCATATCCTGCGATTATTTTTAGCAAAGTAGATTTACCGGCACCATTTTTACCAATTAAACCGATTTTATCACCCTGCTCCATGCCGAATGAAATATTTTGGAACAAGCTTGAACTGATAAATGATTTTGAAAGATTGCTAGCTGAAAAAATAGTCATTGTACTTAGTATAATTTTAATATTTTATTGACGAAATTAATGTGTTTTTATCTCATATTTAAACCTTAATTAATAAAATCTTGAATTTAGCTTATTATCAAAATTTATTTTGCTATTAGAAAAAAAATAATTTGGTTATAATTTAAAAGGTATATATATTGAATTTTTTGCGAGTAATATTGTTAAAAAATATGTCTATTTTAGATAAAGTTGAAAAATTTGCAAATAGATTGCCAGATCCATTCATACTATTTTTTATACTTGCTATTTTGGTATTGATAGCATCAGCAATTGGGGATTATTTGGGATTAAAGGCAATTCATCCTGCCAATGGAAATGAGATTAGAATCGTAAATTTATTAACACCAGAGTTTTTGCGCAAAATTTTCACAGATGCTGTCAAGAATTTCATAGAATTTCCACCATTGGGGTTGGTATTGGTGACTGTAATGGGTGTAGGCTTAGCAGAGAGAACCGGTATGTTATCATCATATTTGAAACTAATGGTAACAGTTGTACCAAAGTCATTAATCGTTCCAGCATTAGCATTTTCAAGTATTTTCTCGCATATTATGGGTGATGCGTGTGTAGTTATAATGCCGGCATTAGGTGCAATTTTATTTAAAAGTGTTGGCAGAAACCCTATCGCAGGATTAGTGATTGCTTTTGTTGGTGCCTGCGGAGGAATTTCTGCAAATATAATATTAACTGCCATCGATCCATTATTATCTGGATTTACAACTGCTGCTGCAAAAATCATAGACTCTACTTATGAAGTTTATCCCACTGCAAATTATTATTTTATGCTCTTTTCTTCAATTTTTTTAACTTCACTTATTACTTTTATAAATTGGAAAATTATAGAGCCGCAATTGGGCTTTGAGCCTATTCAACAAAATGTTGATGACCAAGAAAATCTTGATAAACTAAATAAAAATGAACAGAAGGCTGTAATTTATAGTCTAATAAGCTTACTCATATTAACAACCATATTATTGTTTTTGGTACTTCCCGAAAAGGCTGTTTTCAGGGATAGTAATGGTAATCTTATTCCATTATATAAGAGTATAATTTTCTTGATTATGACTTTTTTTGGAATATCAGGTGTTGTATATGGTATAGTTGCAAAAACGGTTTCCTCATCTAAAGATGTTGCCAGCAAAGTGGCAGATTCGATTGGTTCTATGGGGTCATATATTATTCTTGCTTTTGCTGCTTCGCAATTTTTAGCATACTTTATGTGGTCTAATTTTGGTATCGTGATTGCAGTAAATGGTGCTGATTTTTTGAAAAGTATCGGACTTAACGGAGTTCCCCTCTTGATTGCATTTATGTTATTCAGTGGAATTATGAATCTTTTTATTACTTCTGCATCGGCTAAATGGGCAATATTTGCTCCTATTTTTGTTCCAATGATGATGCTTTTGGGTTTTTCACCTGAAGCAACACAAGCTCTATTTCGTGTGGCAGATTCACCAATTAATTTAATTACACCTTTACTTCCTTACTTTCCAATAATTATAATATTAGCAAAGAAATACGACCACAATATTAATTTTGGAAAACTACTAAGGTATTTGCTTCCTTATGCCATCATTATTTTTGTCACTTGGGGTTCTTTGTTAATCGCTTGGATTATTTTGGATATTCCATTGGGACCAGAGTCCTTAAATTTTTTTGATCCGATTAATTTAACAAAGTAGTATAAAATTCAATCATTTTGATGAAAATTTATGCGGAAGATTCTATTGATGGTTATTAAATTTTAAAAATAACAGATTCAGAATTTTTCCTAAGCACATAAATATTATTTTTAATATTACCATTGAAAACGCCACTACCGCTTACAATTATACTGGCACCGTTTTCTACAACCAAACCAATATTGTTAGCTTTTATACCACCGTCAACTTCAATTTCTATATCTTCAAGTCCATTTTTGATAAAATGATTTTTTAATTGGTAACTTCTTCTGCAGAACGAATCAATAAATGCTTGTCCACCGAAACCAGGATTAACCGACATCAGTAGTATAAAATCTGCAAACTCTGCGGCTTGGTAAGCAAACTCTAAAGGAGTAACTGGATTAAGTGCAATACCGGCTTTAATTCCGAAACTTTTAATTAACTGAATGCTGCGGTGCAAATGATAGTTATTTTCTACATGCACAGAAATCATATCAGCACCTGCGTTCGCAAAATGAGGAATGTACTGGTCAACATTGTCAATCATTAGATGAACATCTGCGAGCATATTACCAAGAATAGGCTTCAGAGCAGATACAACGATTGGTCCATAAGTTATATTTGGAACAAAATGACCATCCATTATATCAAAATGTATGATATCAGCTCCTGAATTTCTGCATTCATTAATATCATTTTCAAGATTCTTAAAATTAGCTGATAATAGGGAAGGGGCTATTTTAACTTTTTTATACATTTTTTCCAAAAATAAATTAGTAAAGTATAAAAATAGGAAAGAATTTATAATTTATTGAAAATATTTGAAACCTTAACCACTTTGAAATGATATATACATCGAATCCTTGACAAAAATTAAAAGGTGTGCAAAAATATATGTTCAATAATTAGAAATTTTGGAAAGTAACAATTATGAAAAGGAAACGGGGGATAGTAAACAATTAAATCCGGAATATTGCCCTTCAAATTACTATTTCTATATTCCAGATAGTTTAGTGATTCCTGAAATTTATACTTATGTTACTGAACTTTTTCTATCTTTTGAATCAAAAAATGAACCAAAGTAATGAAGTTATTTTTATTAGAGTTCAAATTTATGTATCTCAAATTCGTGTTATGCCTATTTATTGAGTGGATATTAGATGCGAGGTGAGTTCTTTGGCTCTGAATTTGATAAAATTGATTTTAAATTAATCAATCGACTTATTACGTTCCTTAAGCCCTACAAAAAGTGGGTAGTAATAGCATTTATTTTAACTTTATTTGTCTCCGCACTTGGACCTCTCAGACCTTATTTAACAAAGGTTGCAATAGATGATAATTTGGCAAAGGGTGATTCACCGGGTTTGTTAATAATGGTTGCAGTAATTTTTGGATTACTTGTTATTCACGGATCAATGAGGTTTGGGCTTACATATTTGATGCAATGGGTTGGGCAGTCAGTTCTCAATGATATTAGAATTAAGCTTTACGAACACATCCAAAATTTATCCATGAAATTTCATGATAAGAATCCAGTTGGTAGAATGGTAACCAGAGTTACTAATGATGTTGAGACTTTAAATCAGTTGTTTTCCAGTGGACTCGTAATGATGCTTGCAGATATTATGCTAATATTCTGGATACTTGGGTTTATGTTTTATACCGATACAAGATTGACCCTTCTCACGATTACAGTTCTTCCCTTGCTACTTATAACCACATCAATATTTCGGAAAAGAGTTAGAATATTATTTCGTGACCTAAGAGCACAAGTATCTAAATTGAATTCTTTTATGAATGAATTTATTACCGGAATTTCTACAGTAAAAATCTTTAATCAAGAAGCAAAATTGAACGAACAATTTGATTTTATAAATTCTAACATTAAAATTCTAAATATAAAAACCGTATTTTATTATGCTTTGTTCTATCCTGCCGTAGAGATGATTTCAGCTATTGCAATTGCAATAGTTCTATGGTATTCTATGGGTAATATTCTTTCAGGAACAATGACAATAGGTATTTTAATTGCCTTCATTCAGTATGCGCAAATGTTTTTCAGACCTATTCGTGATTTAAGTGAAAAATATACTACTTTACAAAATGCTATGGCTTCATCAGAAAGGATTTTCGATACATTAGATACTGAGGACTTCTTGATTGAGAAAGAAAATATGCTGCAATTTTCTGGATTGACTGATTCAATTGAGTTTAAGGACTTATGGTTTAGTTATGATAATTCTAAATGGGTCCTCAAAAATGTAAATTTTACTATTAAAAAGGGCGAAACAGTTGCAATAGTAGGTGCAACAGGTAGTGGTAAAACTTCAATCATTAATCTGATTTGTAGATTTTATGATTTCCAAAAAGGTAGAATTTTAATAGATGGAATTGATATACAATCATTTTCTCAGAAATCATTACGCGAGAAACTTTCTATTGTCCAACAGGATGTTTTCCTTTTTTCACGAAGTATAGAAGAGAATATTTCTATGGGTGATGAAAACATTAGCTTTGAAGATGTTCAAAATGCAGCCAGAAAACTTGGAGTTTCTGATTTTATCGACAATCAGCCAGACAAATATTTGACTCAGGTGTCAGAAAGAGGACAAACACTGTCATCTGGTCAGAAACAGCTTATTGCATTCAGTAGAGCTTATGCTTCAAATCCTGATATTTTAATTCTTGACGAAGCAACATCTAATATCGATACAGAAACTGAATTACTTATAGAAAAATCTCTCGAAGAGTTACTCAAGAACAGAACATCAATAGTAATTGCCCATAGATTATCTACTATTAAAAGAGCAAATAAAATCATTTTAATACATAAGGGGGAAATAAGAGAAATTGGAACACATGAAGAATTACTGGGGCAAAATGGAATTTATGCAAAATTATATCAAATACAGTACGACAATTTAAATTAATATAGTAAATGGATACATTTTGTACATTTGGAAATCGTGATTTTTATTCTAAAGTGGGAGTGAACCTACCCTCAGTATTTTCAAAAATAAATTTAGAGAATTCCATTTGTTTAGAGGCAGGTACTGCTATTTTGATTTTTACAAACTCTGTGTATTCATCCTGATGGTTAATTGCGTAGTTTGCAATCAATCTTTTGATTAGTGGAGCGTCATTATAGTTAGATTGGATGGTAAAATTTGCAGTTTTGTATAAGGTCACTATTTCGCAATTATTAAGTGTTTTTTCGGCAGATTCACTATATGCACGTACTAATCCGCCGACCCCTAATTTTGTGCCACCAAAATAGCGAGTTACCACCACTAAGATGTTTGTTAGATTATACTTTGTGATAGTAAATAAAATTGGTTTTCCAGCAGAACCAGATGGTTCGCCATCATCAGATGAACGGAAATTATCGTCGGAATTGCCAAGTTTATAGGCAAAGCAATTATGAGTAGCATCAAAAAACTCGTGCTTCAGTTCTTTGAGATAAGAATTTGTGTTTTCGATTTTATCCGATGGAAGGGCAGTACATATAAATTTAGACCCTTTGATTTTAATTTCGGATCTGTTTTTTGCTTTAATAGAATAATATTTATCTTCTTCTGGAATAATTAACATAAGTTATAAACTATGAATATTGGAATAATTTGTTATCCTACTTTTGGGGGTAGCGGAATAGTAGCTACCGAGTTGGGTTGTAAACTTGCCGAAAGAGGCCACCATATACATTTTATCAGCTACGCCACACCCATGCGTCTTGATAAATTTCTTGACAACGTATTTTATCATGAAGTTGATGTTCCCCACTATCCACTTTTTGAATTCAACCTTTATACCCTTGCCCTTACAAGCAAAATAATTGAAGTAATAAAATATGAACAACTTGATATAATTCATGCCCATTATGCAATTCCTCATGCAATTAGTGGAATTTTAACAAAAAACATACTCAAAGATACAAAAATAAAACTTTTAACCACATTACACGGAACAGATATTACTTTAGTTGGACTTGAGCCTGCTTTTCATCCAATAGTTAAATACTCCCTTGAGAATTCTGATGGGATAACAGCTGTCTCGAATTCTTTAAAGAATAATACTCTTCAGCATTTCAATATTGAAAAATATAAAAGAATTAATTGTCCGAAGATTAAGAATAACTTGGCACCAAATGGTGAAAAAATTCTTATGCACGTATCTAATTTCAGAAGTGTTAAGAGAGTAAAGGATACAATATTAATTTTAAATGAAGTAATAAAGCAAACTCCTGCTAAATTAGTTTTGATAGGTGACGGTCCTGACCGTTCCGATGCAGAGAATCTTACAAGAGAATTAGGGCTATCAGAATATGTTAAATTTTTAGGCAAACAAACGGTGCTTGTGGATTTACTTTCTTCTGCAGACGTTTTTTTATTACCTAGTCAATCAGAAAGTTTCGGCTTGTCAGCTTTGGAGGCAATGAGTTGCGGTGTACCAGTAGTAGCATCGAATATTGGTGGAATCCCCGAAGTTGTTGCTCATAGAGAAAGTGGCTACATAGCTGAATTGGGGGATGTACAGAGAATGGCTAAATATGTGGTTGAATTATTAACAAATGAAAAAAAATGGCGAGCATTTTCTACAAATTCAAGAGTTATTGCCGAAACTAAGTTTAGTGATAATTTAATTATTCCCCAATACGAAATGTACTATGAGGAATTGTTAAATCGGTAATTTGATATGAATTAATAAAGAAATAGGGAGAATATCCAAATGTGTATTCATTGGTTTTCTCCCTTCTTTTCTTTATAATTAAGTTACTTATAAAAAAGGATAGTCAGTATAACCTTCTTTGCCACCACCATAAAAAGTCTTTTTATTCGGCTGATTAAGTGCAGCATTTAACTCAAAACGTTTTGGTAAATCTGGATTTGCTAAGAATAATGAACCAAAAGCAACCAACTGGGCCGTTCCTTTCTCTATCAATTCATTAGCCTTTTCTTTTGTCATACCCGCATTTGCAATTAAGTTACCTTTATAAAAGTTACGGAAGTATTCAGCAACGTTAGTGACGTAATTTGGTAACTTGGAAACATCACCCTGGGGTTCCATTAACATAACATAAGCAAGGTCGTATTCATTTAGTTTATTTAATAACAGAGAAAATGTTTCTTTTGGGTTATCATCATGCATACTATTGAAAACATTGCTTGGAGATAGCTTGATTCCAACTCTCTTTGAATCCCATACTTCCAATACTGTTTCTACTAATTCAATTGCAAATTTGATGCGTTTTTCAGGAGTGCCTCCATATTCATCATTTCTTTTATTAGAGCCGCTTTCAATAAATTGGTCAATAATATAGCCAAAAGCTCCATGTATATCTACACCATCAAATCCTGTGTTTTTAGCATTTTGTGCAGCTATCTTAAACTGGTTTAAAGTACGTTTTATATCATCATTGGTCATTTCTGCAGGTGTTTCATAATCTACCATTCCATTGGATGTATATACTTTACCTTCGGGTGCTATGGCAGAGGGTGCCAAAGGAAGAGTATTGTTTGGTCTTAGAGAGGAATGTCCAATTCTACCAGTATGCCAAAGTTGTTGGAATATCAATCCATCTTTTTTATGAACAGCATCATTTATTTTAATCCATTCTGCCTGTTGTTCTTTTGTATAATTGCCAGGTGTCCACAAATATCCAATACCTTCGGGAGCAACCTGAACACCCTCAGTGATAATCAGACCTGCACTTGCACGCTGTGAATAATATTCAGATGCGAGCTCATTCGGTATATTATCGATAATAGACCTACTTCTAGTCATTGGTGCCATTACAATTCTATTTTTTAGAGTTAGTTCACCAATCGCAAAAGGAGATAATAATGCCATTGTCATCTTAGTTTGCCTTTGCTTTAATTAATAATTCAAATTTAATATCATCATAAATTGCTTTGTCACCTAAATTATCAAAAAATGAACCTGAGCCGTATCTAACGTTCCATTTAGTCCTATCAATTGTAAAATCAGCATTAGCTATTAGATTTTTATCGTTAAGCTCGATTTTAGCCGGAAATCTTATTTCATTTGTAATTCCTTTAATTGTCAGATCGCCCGTTAACATATAATTGAAATTTTCCCCTTTTCTAGGGTTATATTTATCAGCTTTTCGTAAATTAAAGGTAGCAGTAGGATTTTTGGCTACAGAAAAGAAATCATCTGATTTTAGATGTCCGATTAATTTGTCAAATGAGGCTT
>CAYUZZ010000019.1:0-13706 GCA_964449505.1 uncultured Hyphomicrobiales bacterium
TGAAATTCGTTTCAGGTTGCTTGTCAAAATTTCAAACTGACTTTTCAAACTTTCCAATTTTTCCTTTTCTTTCAAAACTACTTCGGCTTTTGCTTTCTCTACAAACTTATCGTTGTTCAATTTACTTTCGCTTCCCTTTATTAAATTTGATATTCTATCAATTTCCGAAGTTAATTTAATGATTTCACCCTCAATATCTATTGCAAAATCAGAAATAATATGTATTTCTATGTCGCGGTAAACTGTGCTTATAGAATTATCAGGCTTCGATGCATTTAACTTTATTTCTAATTCTGATGCTCTGGTTAAACTTTTCAAAACGTTCGATAATTGATTTAACAATTCGAAATACTCATTGCCTTGAACAGAGATAATTATTGGTAATTTTTGTGAAACAGGCACATTATTTATCGTTCTTAGCTTACGTACCTCCTCAACAATATTCTGAACCAATTCGAAATTCACTTCAATAGATAAATCCAAATATTTGGTGTCAACCTTCGGATAATTAGTTTTGCTGATGGTATCGGATTGATTTCTTTCAGACATTAAGTGCCAAATTTCTTCAGTTATAAATGGCATAGCCGGATGAATAAGTTTTAGTATATTCTCGAAAATATCAATTGCCGAGTTTAGTAATTGTTTATTATAAGTTTCGTTGCCAGAATTACTTTGAATTTTAATGATTTCAACATACCAATCGCAGAAATCTCTCCAAATAAAATCATATAATAATTTAGAATATTCATTAACCCTGTAATCAATTAAAGCTTCATCAATCTTGAGAATTGTTGAATTAAGGCGAGATAATATCCATCTATCAGAAAAGGATAACAACTCCTTACTCAAAAACTCTTTACTGCCAGAATTAGCCGAGAACTGGTCTTGCTTCATCATCAAAAACCGTGCAGCATTCCAAATTTTATTACAGAAGTTTCTACCCATTTCTACAGATGGAATATCTTGTGTCTCAACGTTTACATCCATTCTGACATCTTGACCCAATGGTGAAAGGTAAATCATTGTAAATCTAACGGCATCAGCACCATATCTGGCAATAATGTTCAATGGGTCTGGTGAATTACCCAAAGATTTGGATAACTTCCTACCCTTGCCATCTCTGATTAAAGAAGTAAAATAAACATCTTTGAAAGGTATATCATTAGTGAGATATTTTGTTGCCATAATCATTCTGGCTACCCAAAAAAATATTATATCGGGAGCAGTTACAAGTAAATTTGAAGGAAAAAACTTTTTCATATCCTCAGAAAATTCTCCACCCTTGCTCATGTCCCATCTCATGGTAGTATAGGGCCACAACCACGAAGAAAACCATGTATCCAACACATCAGTGTCTTGGGTTAGCAATTCATTCTGACTGATATTCAATTTTTGCCTTGCCTGCACCTCGTCCATAGCTGCGGTAAAACGTCCATCTTCAGTATAATAAACAGGTATTCGATGACCCCACCATAATTGTCGGGAAATACACCAATCACGTATATTTGTCATCCAATGCTCGTAAGTTTTGACCCAGTGATTAGGGAAAAATCGAATTTCTCCATCTAAGACGGGTTGTAGGGCAAGCTCGGCAAGAGGTTTCATACTTACAAACCATTGGTCACTCAAGTATGGTTCGATAGGTTCGCCACCTCTCTGGGAAAATCCAACATTATGGATATATTCCTCCACTTTTTCAATCAAATTACTCTGCTTTAGCTTCTCAACAATCAACTTTCTTGCAACAAATCGGTCTATATTATTAAACTCACCTGTAATCTCGTTTAAAGAACCATCAGGATTGATAGTATTGATGATTTGCAAATTATTCCTTTCCCCCACCATAAAATCATTAGGGTCGTGAGCAGGTGTTATCTTTACACAACCAGTTCCAAAGGCAGGGTCAGCATATTCATCAGCAATAATTCTTACCCATCTGTCAACCAGGGGAACTCTCACATTTTTTCCAATCAGGTGTTTATATCTTTCGTCCAAGGGATTAACAGCAACCGCTATATCACCCCAAATTGTTTCGGGACGGGCAGTAGCACAACATATATAATCAATATTATTTTCTAAATAATATTTCATTGTGTATAATTCTTCTTTAACCTCTCTGAATTCGACCTCTTCGTCGGATAAAGCAGTTCTTGAAAGTGGTGACCAATTTATAATTCTTTTTCCTTTATAAATCAATCCATCATCAAATAGTTTAACGAATGTAGCAATTACAGTATCAGATGCAGTTTTATCCATAGTAAAAATTGTTCTGTCCCAATCACAGGAAACGCCCAATTCCTCCATTTGCTTGAAGATAATATTGCCATATTTATTTTTCCATTCCCAAACTCTCTCAGTGAATCTCTCTCTTCCCAAATCATAACGAGTTAATCCTTCATTCTTCAATTCTTTTTCTACTCTTGTTTGGGTGGCAATTCCAGCATGGTCTATACCCGGAAACCAACATACTTCAGCACCTAACATTCTATTCCTGCGAATAAATAAATCCTGAATTGTCATATTTAAGATATGTCCAAAATGAAGAATACCTGTTACGTTAGGTGGTGGTAGTAATATGCTGTATCCAACTTTGTCATTTTGGTCGTTGGCATTGAAAATTTTATCATCTAACCAAACTTTATACCACTTTTGTTCAGTTGATTTTGGTTCATAAGATTTAGGAAACTCTCTTATCATAAATTCCTGAAAATTGAAATATTAAAGAACGCAATTTAACTATTTTTAATGAAATATGTTTAAATGATGGTACGCGTATTGTTAAAAATCAACAAATTATCCAAATAAACTCGAAATTTAAAATTAAAATTAGGTTTTTTTGTAATAATTCGACATATTTGCAAATTATATTTTTAATTATTTTTTTAAATTTGGGAGGACTCATGAGTTTAAAGAGAACAATCGCTTTATTTGGAGCAAGTTCTTTGATGATTGCTATTGTATCCTTAACCAGCTGTACCTCAATGATAACAGAAGAACAACTTGCTCATTTGCAAGACCTTCGTAAACAAGAACGTCAGCTGAATCAGGATATTTCTAACAAAACATCAGAGATATCAAAAATAGAGAGTGAATTAAACGCTCGCAAGAAGGTACTGAACGACTGTAACAAGGACAAAGACTTTATTCAGCAGAAATTATCACAATGGCCTAATGTTTGGCCCGATTACACACCTGTTAAGTAATTTTTAATTAAAGGAAAAAAGGGAATACAATTATGAAAAAATTAACTATATTGGTAATGTTATTGGTAATAGGTGGTAATTTTGCATTTGCACAAGAAGCACCCCCAGATAGTAAACCAGACGCTGAATTAACCAAAAAAGAGGCTGAATTTAGAATCCAGCAATTTGAAGCGAGAGTCAAAGCATTGAGCGATCAATTGAACGCTCTTACTACAAAATCAAATGATTTGAAAACTGATTTGGATAACACAAACAAAGCATTGAAAGATTGTAATGATGAAATATTACGCTTAGTTGGTGCTACCGAAGCTGATATTGCAGCTTTCCGTCAAAAACTTGGAGTAATAGAAGCTAAAGTAAGAGATTTACAAAGACTGCCTGATGCACAATTAGCTGACAGACAAGATGACGTTAAAAAACTCGAAGCTGATTTAAACGAACTTAGAGGGAATAAACTGTCTGTTCTTCCTGAATTCTATCCTAGAATTATTCAGTTAGCAAAAGATATTCGTGGATTATACAGAGAAAAGAAAATCACAACCTATACAGTAGGTACATGGGCTGAAAATAGAGATTGTTTGTGGAACATTGCAGGAAAAATTGAAATTTATGCTGACCCATTTATGTGGCCAAAGATTTGGCAAGCTAATACCGACCAGATCAGAAATCCAGACATTATTTTCCCTGGACAGGTTCTTCAAGTTCCGGACAAAGGTCCAAAAACCAGTGATGAAATAAAAGCTGAAAGAAAATACTGGAGAAATAAAAAGGCACAAGAAGCAGAAAGTCAGGTGCAAACTGGCGGAAGCAATTAAATTATATTAAATTCAATTATGATAATTAAATTTTAAAATAAAGCCCTGCCAAATAGAGCGGGGCTTTTTTTATTATTAGTAAGAGGTTCAATGAGTATTGCTGAAAAAAAGATTGTTATTGAGGGAGTAGATTTGGTCTCCATTTTTGGTACCAACGATTCTAATGTTGGCTTGATTGAATCAAGATTCAAATCGGGTATAATCATTAGGGGAAATGAAGTTTTTCTGAAAGGAGAAGAATCCGAAATCGACAAGATTGAAAAGATTTTTAATGAGATGAAATATATCCTTAAGAAAAATAAAATTCTTACACCTAAGGATATGAAATCCGTCATAGATTTAATTGATGAGGCAAATCAACCCAAAAAAAATAATTTAGAAAAAGGAAAAATTAATCAGATTATTTTCCCTGGAATCAAAGACTCTGTAAGAGCCAGAACTCCGAAGCAACTTGAATACTGGGAAAAAGTCTTAAATAATGACTTGGTTTTTGCTGTTGGTCCTGCTGGTACTGGCAAGACTTTTCTTGCCGTTGCTATGGCATTAGCTGCTCTAAGAAATAATGAAGCAGATAAAATTGTGTTATCCAGACCTGCCGTCGAAGCAGGCGAGTCTTTAGGATTTTTACCTGGTGATTTACTCGAGAAAATTGACCCATACCTAAAACCTCTCACAGATGCATTGCATTATATGATTTCAAGCGAAAAAGTGAAAAACTTGATGGATAAAAATATTATCGAGATTACTCCCCTTGCCTATATGCGTGGTAGAACTCTAAATAATTCATTCATTATATTAGACGAAGCACAGAACGCAACTGCTGTTCAGATGAAAATGTTTCTGACACGACTTGGCAACAATTCAAAGGCTATAATAACTGGTGACCTTACCCAGGTGGACCTTCCCAATAAATATAACTCTGGTTTATTGAAGGCGACGCAAATTCTTCAAAATATAGAGGGAATAGAATTCGTTTATTTCGATAATAAAGATGTTGTAAGGCATAGATTGGTCGCAGAAATAGTTAAAGCTTACGAAAAGTATGATTCTGTATTAACAGAAAAGAAAGATTAATTATGGAACTATTTAAAATTGGATTCCTGAGTTTTAGTGTGATAGATTTGCTCGATATTGGTATTGTAGCTACTCTATTTTACTGGGTTTACCGTGCGCTTAGGAATACAATTGCTATTCAAATATTATTGGGTATGGTGATTATTTTAGGACTTCAGTTTTTTACCGAAGCCATTAATTTAAGGTCTTTAAATTGGATTATTAATACTATATGGAACGTGTGGTTGATAGCATTTGTTGTTTTGTTTCAACCCGAACTAAGGAAAATGCTCCTAATTATTACCCGAAGCCCAATATTCCGATTGTTTGTAAAGCCAAAAATTTCAAGATATTTAGATGATGTGATTGAAGCCATAATTGAGCTTGCCGAAAAGCATGTGGGTGCCTTGATAGTTTTTACTAAGAGCCAGAATGTGCAAATGACTGTTGATACTGGTATTCCACTTCAAGCTGTTATTTCCAAAGAGCTAATATTGGCAATATTCAATGTAAAAGCCCCCCTACATGATGGTGCCGTTATTTTGGATAACAATATGATAGTTGCTGCAAGGTGCATTCTGCCGCTTTCATCAGCTACAAAATATGGCTCCAAAAATTTGGGTACACGTCATAGAGCAGCATTAGGGCTTAGCGAGCAGGTTGATTCCCTTATTTTAATTGTTTCCGAAGAGACTGGTGGCATTTCTATAGCACAAGGCGGTGAACTTACTCTGAACATATCCGAAAAAGAATTTAGCAATATATTGAAATTCAGATTAGCAGAGGAATAGGGGTTGACGTCAATTTTAGAAAATAAAGCAAAAGAAAGAATGGCTCTTATTTCAGAAATACGACTGAAGGGTATTAGCAACCAACAGATTTTAGATGCACTATCAAAAATTCCAAGAGAACTATTTTTGGATAAGTATTTTGAAGAAAAAGCTTATAATGACGTTGCTCTTCCAATTGGATATAATCAAACAATTTCCCAACCTTATACAGTAGCTTTTATGACCGATTTGCTCGATTTAAGTTCTGGTATGAGGGTTTTAGAAATCGGTACTGGAAGTGGATACCAAGCAATACTTTTTGCTATGATGGGTGCACAAGTTTATACTATTGAGAGAATAGCAGATCTACTTAATCGTGCACAAAAAAAATTTGACGTATTCAATTTAGTAATTCATTCCAAATTGGGTGATGGTTCGTTAGGATGGGTAGAAAATGCTCCCTACGACAGGATAATGATAACTGCCGGAGTTCCGGAATTTCCATATCATCTGAAAAATCAACTCACCGAAAATGGAATTTTGGTGTGTCCGGTTGGCAATCGGGAATCGCAAAAAATGTATAAATCCATTCTAAGAAATGGTAAATTTGAAAATGATATTAAAGATAACTTTAAATTTGTACCTTTGATAGGTGAATATGGTTGGAATGAAAAGGTCTAAAAAGAAAATTGCTGTTTTGTTAGGACCCACTGCAAGTGGAAAAACAAATCTTGCTGTTCAATTATCACAATATGGTAATTTTGAAGTTATATCAGCTGATTCCAGACAAATATATAAATATTTGAATATTGGGACAGCTAAGCCGCTAAAGGAAGAAATTAACTTAGTAGAGCATCATTTAATTGATTTTTTAAAACCAAGTGAGTATTACTCCGCAGGCCTTTTTGAAAAAGAAGCAAATGATGCGTATAATAATATTTTGAAAAATGGTAAATATCCAATTCTGTTGGGAGGTTCCGGGCTTTATATTAAGGCTTTTGTAGAAGGATTTTCCACTCCAGATAACTCTAAGGAAATAAATCGAACTGATATAAAAGCAAGCTTGGAGAAAGTTCTCAACACTTATGGTAAAGATTTTTTGTACGCTGAACTTAAAAAGGTTGACCCCGAAATTGCACAAGTTTATTCAGATAGAAATCCAAGAAGAATAATTAGAGCCCTTGAATACTATTACACTACTGGTATGAGATTTTCAGAAACCATGAAGGATGAGCAAGAGATAACATTTGAACCCTTATATTTTGGCATTCACTATAATCGGGAAACATTGTACGATAGAATAAATAAAAGAGTAGATATGATGTGGCAAAATGGATTAATTGATGAAGTTAAACAAATATTAGATATGGGTTTTAGTAAAGATTTGAATTCCCTTAATACTGTTGGATATAAGGAAACTATTAGCTATTTGGACAATTTGATTAGCGAAGAGCAAGCTATTGAACTCATCAAAAGAAACACAAGACGCTATGCTAAACGTCAAACTACTTGGTTTAAATCAATTGATACTGTTAGATGGATAAGAAATGAGGAATTAAATCCTAAAAAAATTGCATCAGATCTTATTAAATTTTACAATCTCTGAAAAATTTATTACTTTAATAGTCGCAGCATAAATTAATTTCGAGATTGTTTTGAAAAAAGTAGTAATTCTATTTTTGTATATTGCAACGCTTGTATTTGATGGGAAGCAAATATCAAGCCAACAAGATGAAGATGTTTTTATAAACGAAACATTCTTTATCCAGCCAACAAAGTCATTAGAGGAACTTCACTCAAAAATTAATGCTTTACTAAGCAACAAAAACCTCAATAATTTCGCTATCTCGGTTTTTTCTTTAGACAAGGGGAATTATTATTATGAACAGAATGCAGACCGACCTCTTACTCCAGCATCTCTAACCAAATTATTTACTACATTTAACACTATTAAAACATTTGGAACAAATTTTAAGGTTAAAACTCAGATTTTTGCCGACGGCGTGATAATAAAGGACACACTTAGGGGGGATTTAATAATTAAAGGGGGTGGAGACCCACTTTTTTCAATCAATGATATAGAATCACTCGCTGATGGAGTTTCTAAGTTCGGCATTAAATATATCACAGGTAACATAATTGCTGATAGCAGGGTATTTGATAATAAATTAAATCGAATAGATTATAGTGGAGACCGTGATATTGTTGAAATTACACCTCCAATATCAGGACTGGCAATCGACAAAAATACCGTTACTGTTGTGGTTAATTCGGGCTCAAATTCGAGCGAAAAACCTCGCGTTCAGTGCTATCCAAGTTCTGATTATTTCAAAATTATCAATAATTGTAGCGTTAGCAAATCTAAGGGGAGACGTTCCAGAAATAATGTAAAAATTAAAAGCAAGGAATCGGGCAATGGGCTCCAGAATATTTATGTGTCAGGTTCAATAATACCACGCACTACTTATTCTTATCAATACCACATTAACAACCCAGCCTTGGCATTTGCAGGCACTTTTATTAATAGGTTCAATTCTGGTAAAGTTAAAATTGCAGGTACCTTTAAGCAGGCTAAAGAAGGGACATTAATATTCTATCCCAATTTAGTTTTGATTACAGAATTTGAGCGGGATATATGGGATATAATTAATATTACAAACAAAAATAGTGATAATTATTTGGCTGAAAGTATGTTTAAATTATACTCTGGGCATATTTGCAGGGAAAGTAATAAAGATTTGGAATCAATAAAAGATTCCTTGTCAAAAAAACTATACATACATTGTGAGGAATGTAAATTAAATGACGGTTCTGGTCTTTCGAGACGCAATTTGGTTACAGCGAGGTCACTTACCAATTTGTTGATTGATGTTTACAAATCTGATTTTAAAGATAATTTCATTAATTCCTTGGCAATTGCAGGTATTGATGGTACACTTCGAAAGAGGTTTCGCTCGAATTCTACGGTTTCAAATATCAGAGCCAAAACTGGAACTTTAAGAAATGCCAGCGGTCTTGCTGGATTTGTGAAAACGCTTGAAGGTGAAAACATTGCATTTGCCTTCATATTTAACGGGAATGATGTGGGATATTATAAATCACTCGAAAATCAATTGGCTGAACTCTTAGCCACTTTTTATATAGATTATTCCAAGAAATAAATATGAGTTTGTTCAAAAAAATAAATATTCATATTTTGTTGATTGTCGTTGCAATGATAATGATTTTCCCATTAATTTGGATGATATTGCTTTCTTTAAAGCAATTTCCAGATGGTAACACTAGTTTAAATGAACTTTTATCGAGCACATTTACAATAAGTAATTATGCTGACGCATTGAAATCAGATGATTTTGGAAAGTATTTCTTAAATTCCATATTTGTATCATTGATGGTTACTTTAGGTAATTTATTGTTTTGCTTGATGGTTGGTTATGCCTTGGCAAGAAAGAATTTTTCAGGTAAGGACATATTCTTTATGCTAATTTTAGGAGTGATAATTATACCTCCACACGTAATCATGATTCCACTTTATCGATTGATGGTTAGCCTTGATTGGATTAACAGTTATTATGCACTTATAATGCCCTGGTTGGTATCTCCATTTGGAATTTTCCTAGTAAAACAATATGTGGAAACGTTGCCCAAGGAAATAGAAGATGCTGCAAGAATTGATGGTGCTGGGGAGTGGTATATAATTTTTAGAATTGTAGCCCCTTTATCCAAACCAATATTAACAGTACTTGCAGTCTATATTTTTCTTGGAAATTGGAATTCATTTTTGTTCCCATATTTATTCACCAATTCTGCTGAATATAGAACACTCCCAGTTGGATTAACTTTTTATCTTGGTAAGCAATCCGTTGATTGGGGACATTTAATGGCAGGGGCAGGCATATCGGCTCTGCCGGTGCTCATTTTATTCATGGCCTTCCAGAAACAAATAATTCAAGGGCTAACAGCTGGTGCTCTAAAAGACTAATCTAAAAGAAATAGTATTTCAAAAAACAATTCAAGAAGCAAATTTTTGACTATTTTTGCTCTTGAATAGTTGTATAACTTTTTAAGTAAAATTAATATATTGGCATATTAATTGACTTTTTTTAGGCTAATTGGATAAACAATAAACGGGAAAATAATGCTTGATAAAAATGAATTAACAATTTTAGGAATTGATGGCGGGGGCACTCATACTCGTGGTGCTATTTACAAAGGTAACGATGAATTATCTCAAATGAAATCAGGTACTACAAGAATTGGAGCCGTAGGAGTGGGCGAATCATGCGAAAGAACACTGAATGTAATTATTGAACTATGTAAAAAAGCTACCATAGATACAAGTGAACTTGATGCTATTGTTGTTGGATTGGCTGGTGTTTGGCTTGACGAAGAAAAGAAACGCTCGCAAACTCTTATCAGAACCTTGGGTAGGGGACAGGGAGTTTCAATTAATAATATAGTAGTAACAAGTGATGCGGAAATAGCTTTACAAGGTGCATTTGGTGACGATGATGGTATTATACTGATAGTTGGTACTGGGTCCATTGCCTTGGGTAGATTTGGTAAAGACTTGGTTAGATGCGGAGGTTGGGGCATAGAGCTTGATGACGAGGGTAGCGGTGCATGGATAGGCAGAGAAGGGCTTACCGCAGTAGTTAGGGCAATTGACGGCAGGGGAGAGAATACAGTGCTTATTGATAAATTGTCTGAACTATTTCCAACAATAAAAATAGAAGAGCCGCGAACAATAGTCAAAGCCTATGCAGAACGTGCTTTTGAATATCAGATGCTAACACCTTTTATTATGCAAGCAGCTGAATCTGGCGACAAGGTTTGTATGGAGATAATTGAAAGAGCCGCAAAGCATTTAATTGAATTGCCAAAAGCGATTATTAAAAAATCAAAGCAAAAATCTGCTAAGGTTGCACTGTTAGGTGGTATCATCGAAGCAAATACTTTATTAAAAAAAATAATAGAAAAAGAAATGGGTGCTGATAACGCAATTGAGTTAGTACCAGCCAAGGGTTCAGCCATAAATGGTGCACTTCAATTTGCTTATAAAATGATAGAACAAGATATTGATTAAAAAAAAATGTAACTTTTTGGTCGATGAAATTGTCTTTATAACAAGAATTACTTTTATAATTTGTATAATTCTAAAAAAGGTAGTAACTTTGTTTTTTTAATTTTGCATACAAATTACAATTTGTTAAATTTTTGTTAAATTTTATAAGGTACCTATATGAAAAAATTCTACTTGGCGGTAGCAATTTTAATTGCAATCCCTTTTAGCTTGCTGTCTAAAGCGAATTTAGACAAATATGCTTCACCGGTTAACTCCGAAAACTTCAAAACGACTGTAACAAAAGACTTTTTATTAGGTTCTCGCAACACAATTGAACCAACTAAAGACCTTTTGCCCCAGATGTTGGGTAAGTATAAAATCGTTGATAGAACAATTGGTGTTTATTTTAATTCTCTTTTTTCTGGAACTACACCCATTGTTTACGAACCAATTTCCAAGACAGTTTTTATGATTCAAACAGACCGTTATACTCCAACTCCACCAGCTGATACTACTAGACTGACAGGTGCTATCTATTTGTATTGGTCACAAGATATGGGTGCTAATTGGTCAAAACAGACAATATTCGAGAAATCGGGCGATGTGCCAGTAAACGCCTCTATATCGGTTACTAATCCTGCAAATTCTAATGATCCACAGAAATGTAAAGTATTAGTATATTCAAGATATTTCAAATATGATGCATTTCAAGATAGCTATGTAATTAGTGGCTCCCTGTTTTTATTCCCAAATGGTGGTGGACTTACTCAGACTGGATTTGATGAATATCCTGAATTGGGTCCTCTTACCAGAAATCAGGGTTTTGGACAACAATGGAGTTTTAGTCAAGCTACTTCATATACTAATGGTGACAATTCATACTCTTACGTATGGGGAACATTATCCCCTGCTACTGGTAATAGATACGGTTCTTATGGTTTTGGTAATGTGGAAATTACACAAGATGGTGTAAATAGTAATTATTCGACTCTGCCCGCTGGATGGGATTATACAAATTTCCGCGCTACTGACGATCCCACAACTTCCTATAATGGACCTATGAATATTGACGTTGACCCTAATGGAAATCTTTACGCTTGCGTATTCAACTATTTCTCTGATTATGTTGATGATGCAGACAGAAGGCCTGCAGTTTCAAAATCTACTGATAATGGAAAAACATGGTCAGCTTGGGATCAATTCCCTTACCAATTGATTGAAGAATATAAAGCTGCTAATGGCATTTTAGCGTTGCAACCAAACTCCTTTATATTCCCAAATGGTAGCCCTGCCTCCTACGGCTTTGCTGCAACAGGTAATGATGAGTATAGCTTTATTTTTACAGCCGCAAAGGCAACCGTAAATGCTGCAGAGTTAGACCAAGTTGGCTTAATTGAAGTTTACAAAAAGAATAACACTTGGCACATTAGAGATGTTGCAACCGCAAATGCTTATTATTGTCCATTTATTGTCAATGATACTACTGGCACTAATGACGCTACCGTGGTTGACGGCTTTGACTTAGACCCACGTGGATTTGAAATTCAGTTAGCTAAAACTGCAGATGGACAAAATCTACTTTTGAAATATAATGACAATAGACCCGACGTTGCTCCATTGATTACTCCATTCAATTTAGTCGGTGCTGGTATGGTTGATACAATCAATGTTTCAGATGTTTATGTTACATACAGAGATGTTGCAGATAATAATGGATGGGCTTCCGTTAGAAATGTAACTGACGATTATTGGAATAACAAAGTTACATGGATTCCTAAAATCATTCCTAGTTTGACTGAAGTTCCTATTATTGAGCACGTTACAGTAAGATTTACAAATACTGAAAATGTTAGAGTAATGGCTGAATACCCTTATGTAATACAAAACTTTATTATTGACCCAGGGGTTCGTAATGAAATAGTTTTTGCTTCATTTGATGCAATTAACCCTACTAGTATAAGGGATGAAGCTTTACAGAGACCTGATGGCGTTGTTGGATATCCTGTATCGGTAGATGAACAAATTAACACTAACATACTTTCTTTTGGTATATATCCTAATCCAGTTGAAGGGAATGCTACTATTACTTACAACATTGAAAAAACTGCTAATGTTAAAATTGAAGTATTCAATGCAATGGGACAATTAGTTAAGACAATCCGTAGTTATGAATTAGAAAATCCAGGTTTATCTGCAATGAGTTTTGATTCATCAGATTTATCAGTCGGTGTTTACTACATTACTTTAACTGCAAACGGCAGAAGAATTACCGAAATAATGAACGTAGTTAGATAAATTTTATGTTTTTTTTTGCAAAGGGGCTATATGCCCCTTTTTTTATTTTAAATTCATATCAAACTAACTATTTTCTCAGATGTTTTATTTTGAATCCTCGCAATCATTGCGTATTTTTGCACTTGTGGATTTAATAAAGCTAATTGTAAGAATGTTTCTTAATTTCATATAAATTTTGTTGCATCTATGTTTCAAATCATAAGTTTTGTTTTTAACCACATAAATGCTAAGTCAAAATATGTGACTGAAAGGGCTCTGCCGTAAATCAGTAAAAAGTTATTGAGAAGAAAAGTTATTGAGTTCATTAGTTATTGAGTTATCGAGTTATTGAGTTATTGAGTTATTGAGTTATTGAGTTATTGAGTAAAAAAACAAACTCAATTATAGAAAAATTCGTAAAATTTTCTTATTTTTGAATAATTCATTTTGAACATTTGCTAAGTTACATCAAAAATATGTGACTGAAAGGGCTCTGCCGTAAATCAGTAAAAAGTTATTGAGAAGA
>CAYUZZ010000019.1:13806-14436 GCA_964449505.1 uncultured Hyphomicrobiales bacterium
AAAGTTATTGAGAAGAAAAGTTATTGAGTTATTGAGTTATTGAGTTATTGAGTTCATTAGTTAACTTTATAACTCAATAACTTTCAACTTTGTAACTTTCAACTAATTTGAGTTATTGAGAAGAAAAGTTATAACGTGAAAATAGAAAAATTTGAAGATTTGGTAAGTTGGCAGAAAGCACTTGAACTTACAGTTGAAATATACAAGATATTTGAACAAAGTAAAGATTTTGGATTTAAAGACCAAATCCAAAGAGCATCAGTTTCAATCATGAACAACATAGCCGAGGGCTTTGAAAGAAAATCCAATAAAGAATTATTGCAATTCTTCTATATTGCAAAAGGATCTGCAGCAGAAGTTCGCTCTATGTTAATTTTATCATTAGAATTAAAAAAAATAAATCAAAATCAATACGACAAATTAATTAGCTTAAATTCTGAAATATCAAAACTTTTAAGCGGCTTCATAAAATCCATTTCTTAACTCAATAACTCAAATTAGTTGAAAGTTAAAAAGTTATAAAGTTATAAAGTTAAAAAGTTATAAAGTTATTGAGTTATAAAGTTATAAAGTTATAAAGTTATAAAGTCATAAAGTTAAAAAGTTAAAAAGTTATAAAGTTATAAAGTT
>CAYUZZ010000020.1:0-5068 GCA_964449505.1 uncultured Hyphomicrobiales bacterium
AAAATCAGAATTGCCCTTCTCCAACTCCTCTATTACGTGGGGACGAATGTTGGTAGCCTCACTAACTTGAAGTATAGTGAGGTTTTTGCTAATTCTAATACTTTTGAGTTTGTTACCTAAATCGCTCATTTTAACCAAAAATAAAATATAAAGTTACAAAATTCATTATCTAAACACAAATATTAATTTAAATTTATACAATATTAAGCATTATTAATCCATACATTTTACTAATATATTCTTATATTTGTAAGTATTCTAACAATTATTATACCATTTATGTATAAATATATTTTTATTATCTCATTTTTTTTATTCTTGCCTGTTTATAAGTCAAGTGCATATATACAGATGGATAATGTTGTGGAATCGGACGGCGTCAACACACCTAATGATACGCCACCGATAGACACAAATGATTTATATATACCTCAATCAGAATTCTATTTTGCAGATAATCCCAGAACTACATTTACAGGAATTCTTCCTTATAAGGAAACGCATATTCGCCCCTTGAATTTTTCGATATTTGCAGGAGCAACAATTACTTATATGACAATTCAGCATATAATACAGAAGAATTCTATCTGGAGCGAGACAGGTGAATTTCGATTTATCGAAGATGGTAATTATGCCTTGTATATTGATAAAGTAGGCCATACTTATGGTGCCTATCTTAGTTCTTATTGCTTCACCGAGATGTTTCTATGGTCGGGTTTTGGTTATGATTTGTCTTATGTATTGGGCTCATCATTTGGAGTATTATATACCTTATATGTGGAGATAATGGACGGATTTGCTGCTGGTTGGGGATTTAGTCCATCAGATTTTTATTCAAATGTAGTTGGCTCTACCTTTTCACTTGTACAGCACTATGTCCCATTTCTTCAGAATTTTAACTATAAATTTGCTTATATTCCTGCCAATTGGCATGGTGAATTGCCCAGGGAACCACATTCATTTTTTATAGATGATTATTCGTCTCACACATTTTATATGTCGGCAAACATACATAATATGTTGCCCAAAGATTTGAAGAAGTATTGGCCCGATTGGTTACAACTAACGTTTGGGGTTGCTGTTCGTAATTTGTGCGACCTGCAGAATCCTGCTCTTAATTGTGACATCACAAGAGGTGATGTTTATGACGGTCACATTGTGGCTTCACCAAGATATATAATTGGACTTGATTATGATTTAGTAAAAATTCTACCAGATGGCTCACCCTTTTGGAATTGGGTAAAGCAGACCTTAAATTATGTTAAGTTGCCTGCCCCTGCAATAGAATTTGGACCCGAGACAAGATTTTATCTTATGTATCCTTTTAAGATTTATTAATAGTTAAGAAAAAAATCGTAGTTTTGTAATTTTCAATATTTGTTTAAAATGCATTATATCAATACAGAAGCACGCCAGAGAATAGCCAGCAATATCTTGGAAACAGATTTGCATATTATTGATTTCAGAACTACCAAGAAATTACCAAAGCCTGTATTTAGTCTTATTATTCCTGTATATCAGGAAAATAAAATTCTTGAAAGTACATTAAAATTATTTAGTGAGCTATTGAAAAATAAATATAAATTTGAATTAATTGTTAGTGATGGTGGTTCCGATGATGGTACTATAAAAATTGCCGAAAAATATGCCGATGCTGTGATAGTACATAATTCCGAACGTAGGCAAACCATTGCGGAGGGAAGAAATAACGGAGCTACACTAGCCGAATCGGATACGCTTGTATTCCTGAATGCTGATACTGTTCCCAGCTCATTGGAAGAATTTTGTGAAGTTATTACTGATTTTGCTCTTCAAAATAATATATTTGCCGTTTACGATGCAATGGCTTGTTATGTAAGTGGTTTTCCCGATGAAGTAATACTGAAGGATAAGATATTTTACAAACTCCATAATGCCTACGTAAAATTGCTGAATGTACTTGGATTAGGTATGGGAAGGGGGGAATGTCAGGTAATAAGAAAATCTATTTTTGAACAATCAGGAAAATATAACAATAAAATTGTGGCAGGTGAAGATTTCGATTTATATAAAAGGGTTGCCAAAATTGGCAAAATTAAATTTGAAAAAAAACTACACGTTTATGAATCACCCCGTAGATTTCGCAAATACGGATATATCAGGACTATTTCTTATTGGTTGCTAAATTCACTATCTGTAATGATATTCAAAAAATCTTATTCGAAAGAATGGGAAGCTGTCAGATAAATTCAATCATAACTTAAATCCTAAACTAAACAAAATTCTCCATCCATTAATTTTGAAATCCTCACCATTTTTCGACATAGCAGATAATGGAATGCTGTACATAAACCAAGGTGAAAAGATGATGTTTTTTTGCTCATCAAAAGGAATATTAAACCCGATTGAAGGGTTAATTGTAAAAAATGATTTTTCCAACTCAGTATATTCACCATCTTGGACAGTAGCTGTATATCCTTTAGTATCGGCAAGTTTTACTTTTGTAACCGTTCCATTAGACAGGATTACCTCCTTTTTCAGAAGCTCCTTGTCATGTTTTAGATTGGAACTTAATGCCAAATTATACCCAAAACCAAGTTTAAAAAACATAAAATCGAATGGAAGAATCTTAAAATAAGGCGAAAAAGATAGAGTGGAAACATCTAAATCTGCTGTATGCCTAAACGGCAGTATCACATTTTCACGAAAGTCAATTTCTTGAGATTTAACTTCCACAATTTCATTCTCAATATAAGATGATTTTAAACCACTCGTGTTATATAATAAATCAAGGCCCAAGTATCCTTCCACAAAAATAGATTTCTCATAATAAATGCCAAAGGTAAAACCAAATTTGTTGCCCTCTTCGAAAACGCATCCTGGGCAATCAACAAACATTTTACCTGATTGGAAATTCTGCCCAAATCCGATAGTGACACCTAAATACGATGGATTAGGCTGTGAAGCAGGGCTTATTGGGTTAGAAAGGACTTGGCTGAATAAGTTACCTGCTGTAAAATTCAGCCCAACTAAAATAATAAATAACAATAGACGCATTTGTTAACTCGTATTTAATTTTTTGCAATTACATAAACAAATAGAAGACAATTTTATTATGGAAAAAGTTACAGAAAAAGAACTTGAAGTAAAAAATGAATTTAATAACTCTGATAATTTAGTTAATGCCAGAACTTTGGCAGTTAAAATTCTTAATAGATATGACAGAAGTGATTCGTATATAGATAAGTTATTAGGTAATGCACTTAAAATAGAACATTTGATACCACAAGACAAAGCCCTTCTTATGGAATTGGTTAATGGGGTGGTTAGGTGGCGTGCCAGATTAGACTGGATATTAACTGGCTTCTATCACGGCGATTATCAGAAATGTCTAAATTTAGTGAAAAACGCGATGAGAATTGCCTTGTATCAAATTACTTTTCTTAACAGAATACCTATACCTGCAGCTATTTACGAATCTGTTGAAATTGTGAAAAATATTCAAGGTGAAAAAACTGCTGGAATTGTGAATGGTGTTCTTAGAAATATAGCAAGAAATTTGGAAAATATAAGATACCCTGAGAAAGGAGACGACGAATCCTATTATTATTCTGTTTATTATTCTTTCCCTAAATGGATGGTTAGACGATGGATGGATCGCTATGGCAATGATGAAAGCATCAGGTTGATTAATTTTTTTAACACTCGTCCCTATGTGCCTGTTAGAGTAAATTCATTAAAATCGAATGTGGAAGAAATAGTTGAAATATTCGAGAAATATAATGTTAACTTCAGAAAAATAAAATATGAGAGTAGTAGCTTGTTACTTGATTCGCCAAAATACGACATAGCAGCAAGTGAAATTTTCAGAAAAGGCATGATTACAATACAAGACCCAAGTGCTACCATTGCTTCAAGATTGGCATTGCCAAAAGTAGGTGATTTGGTTTTTGACCTCTGTGCCGCACCCGGAGGCAAATCATTTGCCATTGCAGAAATAATGAAAAATGAAGGTAAAATTGTTGCATTAGACAAACATACCTCCAAGCTAACATTTATAAAAGAAGGTGCAGAGCGATTGGGGATAACTATTATAGAGACGCAGGAAGCCGATGCCACTACATTTGAGTATGCAGAATTAGCAGATATTGTGTTCGTAGATGCCCCATGTTCGGGATTGGGAACAATTTCCAAAAAAGTTGATATAAAATGGAAACGTGAACCCGAAGACATAACTATGCTTGTTAATTTACAAAGACAAATAATTGATAATGCCGTTAAATTAGTTAAGATAGGCGGGGTAATCATATATTCAACCTGTACTATCGAGCCTGAAGAAAATGATAATAACATAAATTACTTACTTGAAAAATATCCCAATTTCGAGTTAGATAGTGCCAGCAATTATATAGATAAAGAATTATGTGACAATGGCTATTTCAGGACTTTGCCACATATACACGGCGTAGATGGAGCGTTTGCAGCAAGATTAATTAGAAAATATTAAAATAACATTGCTGGAAATTTAGTAATTTTGAATTCATATTTAAAACAAAATTAGAAATGTTTATTAGAATCTTACTGATATTATTGTTCGCAACTGTTGGCATATCATTTTCACAAAAAAATGTAAATAGGTTCCAATCCGATAAGTTCTTTTTCGATGCAATCACTTTCCGCTCCGATTCTATTGGTAAATCAAGAATAGATTGCTACTCACTAATCCCATACGAGAATTTATTCTTTGTAGATGTGGGCGAATCGTTTGGTGCCACATATTCTATTGTAATCAATGTAAGGGATACGTCTAATAATCTCCTTGAAACCCGCAAAATAGATAAAAATGTAAAGGAAAAGGAATATTTCATTACACAGGGTGGCTCAGGTGGTTTTGATTATAATCAAAACCAGTTTTTCTTAAGCGAAGGTACTTATGAAATTGAAGCTATTTTTACTGATATTCTTTCCAAGCAAGAAAGCAGCCGCACCAGAAGAATTAATTCAATTAATTACGATAAATTTAATTATGCACTAAGCGGTATTTTGCTGCTAAGTTCTGTGGAAGAAGTCAACGGAAAATACAAGATTA
>CAYUZZ010000020.1:5078-14286 GCA_964449505.1 uncultured Hyphomicrobiales bacterium
CACCCCATATCTCCGATAACATCGGCAATATGGAACAGGGATATTTTATCTTTTTTGAATCATATAATAAATCCAAACAATATGATTCCATTGATTTTGTATGGGAAATTTTAGACACCAAAAATCAATTGGTAGCATACAGCAACCGAACAAGAAAAGATAATTCCGAAGATGTTGTAAGAATATTTTTAAAAATTCCGCCCATTAAAGAAATGTCAACAGGTTCTTTTACTTTAAGAGTTTTAGCTCTCGAACCCCTTAACATTAAAGATTATTCCGATAAGACATCTTTGGCAATTGCCAACCGTTCAATTAAATATATAAAAACGGTGGGTGCTAACATAATGACGGATTTAAATCTTGCAATACGTCAACTAAGATACATTGCAGGAAGTGACGATTTGAGTGCCATTAAGGACAGTGAAACCGATGCAGAAAAACAAAAGAAATTTGAAGAATTCTGGAAAAGATTAGACCCATCACCGTCAACTGAGCGCAATGAAGCGTTCGATGAGTACTATTTAAGAATAAATTATGCAAATCAGAAATTCAAGTCATATCAGGAAGGTTGGATGACCGATATGGGTATGGTTTATGTGATTTTTGGAAATCCAATTAATGTTGATCGTCCCTTGGCAAATGGCGACAATAAAGTTTACGAACTATGGATTTATGGTAACAATAGGGAATTTCTTTTTGTTGATAATACCGGATTTGGCGATTTCCGGTTACTAAGACCATTTACCATTACAGAGAAATTTAAATATACAAGATAATTAATAAAAAATAAAGTGAGAATTATATGAGTGTAAGTGTTATAATACCTGCAGGTGGTGTAGGAAAAAGATTTGGTGCAAACATTCCCAAGCAGTTTATAGAACTTGCCGGAGCACCATTGTTGGTCCATACTGCCAATATCTTTAACAAAGTGGAAGAAGTGGACTCCATTGTTATATCTGTTCATAGTGAGTGGTACACATTTACTAAGGAAATGTTTGAAAAATATGGCAAGGGTAAAGTAAAAGAAATAGTAGTTGGTGGGTTGGAACGCCAGGACTCAGTTTCAAATGCTATACATACCAAAACTGTTTCCGAATCAGATGTAGTGTTGGTGCACGATGCCGTTCGCCCATTTTGCTCTGCTCAATTAATTAAAAAAATTCTTGAAGTAGTAGAAGATGTGGGGGCTGCCATACCAGCTGTCAAGCCAAGCGAAACAATCAAGGAAGTTAGCCACAAAGGTGAAGTAATAAGAACATTAGACCGCACTAAATTGAGTTTAGCACAAACGCCACAGGGTTTTTGGTACGATATTATTGCCACTGCCTACGAAAAAGCAACTAAGGCTGGATTCTATGGACCTGATTCTGCATCGCTCGTCGAGTTTATTGGATACAAGGTTACTGTGATTGACGGAGAAGATAGCAATGTTAAAATTACAACTCCCTTTGATTTCAGAATCGCCGAAGTTATATTCGATGAATTGAGCAAAGATAAAAAAAATAAATTGTAACCAATCTGATTTTTGGATAGTTATATATACAAATAGTTTGGTAATTATGCCGGAAAGTTTGCTGTTTAAAAGCTTAAAAACACTCCGAACGGAGCAAATAAATCTCGAAACAAGCGATATTGATATATTGCCTGTTAGGGATATTTTATGTAAAATTAATAATGAAGATAGAAAAGTGGCAGATGCAGTTAGGGAGGTAATCCCCGAAATTGAGTCCGCCGTTAATTTTGTTGTAAACTCCTTTAGTGCAGGGGCAAGATTAATTTATGTGGGTGCTGGGACAAGTGGAAGGCTCGGGATAATTGATGCAGCAGAATGCCCTCCTACTTTTGGCACTAATCCACAGCAAGTAATGGGCATAATTGCCGGTGGCAGAGAAGCCATGTTTGCGGCACAAGAAGGTGCCGAAGACAAGCCCGAATTAGGTGCCAATGACCTAAAAGATATTTCATTAAGTAAAAATGATACAGTATGCGGTATTGCAGCCTCTGGCAGAACACCTTACGTTAAAGGAGCTTTAGAATATGCTAACAACAAAAATTGCAAAACAATTTTAATCTCTACCTCCTCCAAAACTCACATTATTGAAGCAGGATTAAAAGCTGATGTTATAATATCGGTTGATACAGGTGCCGAAGTAATTGCTGGATCAACAAGGATGAAAAGTGGAACCGCACAGAAAATGATTCTTAACATGATAAGTACTGCCTCTATGATACGGATGGGTAAGACGCTTGGCAATGTAATGATAGATCTGCAACTGACGAATACGAAATTAAAAGAGCGGGCAAAAAAAATAATAATGGAAGCTACTGCTATAGGCTATGACGATGCCTCTGATTATTTGACAGCAGCCAAGTATAACGTAAAAACCGCTCTGGTAATGATATTAGGAAATGTTGATTACGATACTGCCAAAAAAAACTTAGAAGATTCAGCTGGATTTGTTAAATTAGCAATACAGAAATTAAACAAGGATTTGAATTTATGAAAAAAATGTTCATTCTAATTTTATTTTTATTTGTTATGGGGCTGAATGCTCAGGAAAAAAGTTTAATCCAAACTGCCTATAATGCCCTCAAAAGTGGCAATTACGAAGCTGCAATATCAAATTATTCCAAGTCAATCGAAATTTACGATAAGTACTCACCTGCTTTTTATGGCAGAGCTGTGGCTTATCATCATCTGGGACAGTACAGTCAGGCAATACTAGATTTTAACAAAGCACTTGATTTGGAACCCAACATAAAAGAAGTTTTCTTTGCACGAGGATTATCATATTCTTTTGCAAATGATTTGGGGAACGCCATAAAGGATTTTACGGAATATATTAAATTTAAACCAGAATCTTTTGAAGCATATTATTCGAGAGCTAATATTTATTATTTACTGGAAGATGACGTTAATGCTATTGCAGATTACGATATGGCACTACAGCTAAATCCAAATTATGGTTTGCCATATTACGGCAAGGCGATAATTAATAAATATCAAAAAAAGAATGATATTGCTTTGCGTTTTTTTGATGAGTACTTGAAATTAAACGGTAATGCCGATAATCTGAAAAGTGAAGTAGAAAGATTAATTAAAGAAATTGAAGAAAATTAATTAAGGAATTAATAAATGACTAAACAAATACTGATTTTGTTGATAATTGTTACGGGATTGTATAATGCCCTATATTCACAGGGGATTTCCGATGGTGGAGTTTCTGGCAATTTTTCGCTCGAAGCCCAAACATACAAAGCAGATAGCATAATAGGAGCTCCGGCGGTTGATGAGCAGCTACTGTCGAATGCCTTCCTAAATTTGATATATAGAAGTTCCAGTTTTGAATTTGGAATGAGATATGAAAATTATCTAAATCCTATATTAGGCTTTGATAATCGCTACAAGGGGCAGGGAATTGCATATCGCTATGGCAAGTATAATTCAGATTTTGCTGATATTACTGTTGGTGATTTTTACGAACAGTTTGGGAGTGGGTTAATATTCCGTGCTTACGAAGAGCGTGCCTTGGGATTTGATAATGCTGTAGATGGGGTCAATATCAAGGTAAGACCTACCGAAGGTCTCGAAATTACGGGTTTGATCGGAAAGCAAAGATATTTTTGGGATAAAGGTGATGGAATTGTAAGAGCCGGTAATATAGATGCAGATTTGAATTCTATTTTTGGAAACTTTATATCAGATGATATTGGTATCAATTTAGGGGCAAGTGTTGTAAGTAAATTCCAACAAGACTTTGACCCTACATATTATTTGCCTGAAAATGTACTTGCATATTCTGGCAGACTGGGAATTATTACGGGCAATTTTAATTTTGATGCTGAATATGCTTATAAATATAACGACCCCAACACTGGCAACAAATATAATTATAATCCTGGACAAGGTTTGGTTCTTACAGGTGCTTATTCTGTAAGCGGTATTGGTTTGCTGGTATCTGCCCACAAATTAGACAATATGGATTACCGAAGCGACAGGAACGCCCGTGCAAATGAACTGACTATTAATTTTGCACCACCCCTAAGCAAACAGCACGTCTATGCCTTGGCAGCAGTTTATCCTTTTGCGACCAAGCCAAACGGTGAAGCAGGGTTGCAGGCAGAATTAACATTCAAAATACCAGCTAATACTATTTTAGGTGGAGAGCACGGTACGGCTGTTAATGTTAATTACTCCGTAATTAAATCGATTGACAGTACACGCAAGGATAAATATATTTATGATTCGCCATTTTTTGGCATTGGAGACCGCCTGTATTTCCAAGATTTTAATATTGATTTTACACGTAAAATTACTGATAATTTCAAATTGGGAGTAACTTACCTGAATATGAAATATGACAAAGATATTATGGAGAATGAAGGTGCTGCTCTATTTGGCAAAGTTACATCCAATGTTTTGATTATTGACGGCACATTCAATCTTGATGATGAAAATTCAATCAGAGTAGAGGCTCAGCACTTGTGGGCAACTCAGGACTCGGTTCTGACCGATCCCGATAATATTAATGGTAATTGGGCACATTTACTGGTAGAATATACCATAGCCCCACAGTGGTTTTTTACCTTATATGACCAATATAATTATGGGAATGAATTCGTAGAAAATCAGGTACACTATCCAAACGCTTCGGTAGCATTTTACAAAAATTCTACCAGGGTTCAACTAAGTTATGGAAGACAACGTGGAGGTGTTATTTGTGTGGGAGGTATATGTCGGGCTGTACCTGCATCAAACGGTTTTTATTTATCATTTACTTCATCATTTTAAGGGAAAAATATGAAAAAATTAATATATGTTCTTGTAGCACTTATTTTCTTTGGAACGTATTCTTGCGATGTAATAGAACCCCCATACGAAGAGGGTGGTAAAATAATAATCGATACAACTGCCAAAAAAGTGCTTTTGGAGGAATTTACAGGGTTCAGGTGTGGCAATTGCCCCGAAGCGGGCGAAGTAGCCCATGGGATCGATAATGTTAGCGATGGACAGGTGATAATAATGTCTATTCATGCTGGTGATTTGGCTATTCCAACTCCTTTCCGGACTTACGAGTTCCGTGTGAAGGAAGGTTTGGATATTGCAGCCTTTTATAATTTACCGGCAACACCCTACGGGTTAGTGAACAGAATCAGTTACGGCGGCAGTACATTGTTGGCACCAAGTACATGGACTACTGCTGTTGGCAACGAAATGAACAAAACTGCTTCTGTTAAATTAGAGCTTAATGCAGGATATGATGAAGCAAGTGCAAGTATTAATTTGAAAGCTAAAATGAAATTCCTCACTGAGGGCACTTCAAATTATTACATGGTTGCTTATATTGTGGAGGATAGTATAATTCAGTACCAACGTGATGACCGCCAAGCAGATGTACACGTACTTAATTTTGTGCATAATCATGTATTGAGGGGTTCGATGAATGGCACTTGGGGCGACCCAATATCTGCCGGAGATATACCTGCTGGAACAGAAATAATAAAGGAGTTGGCATATACAATAGGTGAAGATCTCGATTGGATACCAAAGCAATTGGCATTGATTGTAGTGGTCCACGACAATTTAAGCAAAGAAATTCTGCAGGTGGAAAAAGTATATTTATATAATAAATGAGTATCAGAATTTGTGAATGTGATATATGCAAAAATTCCTTTGCAGAGGTTTCAATTTGTCCATATTGTGGTGCCCGAATTGATGTTACAACAGACGAAAATACAGCTTGGTCGGTTGCTTATAAAACCGATAATATTATGGATGCTACAAATTATAAAGCCCTTCTCGAAGGTGCTGATATTCCAGTTCAAATTCTTTCGCAAATTGATACAACCAGAATGTTCACTTTTGGTGATTTGTCAATTGTGAAAATAATGGTCCCAAAACCATATCTATTAGAAGCTTTAGGGATTTTCGAATCATTAAAGGATGATAGCAATGAGTGACGATGAACTCTTTTATAAGATTGATGATTTAATGAAAAAGAGCATCAGGCATTTAATAGAATCCGATGGTGGACGAATTACTCTACATAGCGTAAGTAACAATGTTGTATATGTAAAATTAAGTGGTGCTTGTGCACATTGCGCAGCTATTCAATATACTCTCAAAGGTAGTGTGGAGCGTATTATAAAGCAAAATTATCCCGAAATTCTAAGAGTAGAATTAGCAAGATGATTGTTATGAAGCTATTTAGCGTAGTCTTCAAACTACTAATTTACTTTTTTAAAACATCGATAGAATTTCTTGTTGAAAGTAGAATTTATATATCTTTGGCTGCATTGTTACTGACAATAAAAACACAAATAATATGCGGTATGGGTGCTGGATTATATTCATTCTCAATTGTTATTTTTTTGGCAACGATAATTGTATATAATCAAAATCTTATTCTTTCCAAAATACTGGGGTCAAAACCTGAAAAAATTATTTACAAAAAATTAATTTATTCCATTCTAATAACAGCCTTCGCCTCAATACTAATCCTATTTATGTTATTACCAATTAAAGTTTCGATATTTTATTTAATGCTATTTCTACCTGTATTTTTTTATCAACTTCCGTATGGTAAATATCAAAATCAAAAGTTGAGTTTAAGAACCATTCCATATTTTAAAATATTTTTGATTTCTGCTGTTTGGTCAGCCATAACAGTGCTGCCAGTGATGCTCAATTTCGACATTAAGATTTCGATTATTGACACAGCACTAATTTTTATTGCAAGATTTCTCTTCATTTTTTCGATTACAATTCCATTTGATATAAGGGATAAAGACATTGATAGACAAAATGGACTAAAGACTTTGCCCCAAGTGTTAGGCAATATTCAATTAAAAGTATTATCGATAATTCTTTTATTGCTGTCGTTGATTTTAACTTGCTTATTTGCCTTTAACAGTGGACGTATTATTATAATATGGTTCGAATTGATTGTAGCGATAATTACCGGGATAGCATTATTGATGAAAGAATCCAAAAAAGTGCCATATTATCATAACTTGATATTTGATGGCACTCTATTATTGAATGGCTTATCGACTTTAATCTATCACTATTTTATTAAATGGTAGTTTCACTTGGAAATCATTTATTGGTTTGCCATTCTGTTCGAAAGTAGCAAATCAATTTCTATGGCAATTCTGTTATAAACCTCTTCGAAAGAACCTGTACCATCAATTTTAGTGCTACCGTGAATTTTGGCATATTTATCAAACACAGGCACAGTTTTTTGCTGGTGTTCCTGAAGCCTTTTAATAATTTTTTCATAACTAAGGTCATAATTTCTACTTTTGTCGGTGGTGCCTCTATGAATCAAACGATTAATTAATTCGAGTGTGGGCACCTCCAATTCTATAACTTTTGTTATTGTAGATGAATGCTTCAGGATTAGTCCGTCCAAGATGTAGGATTGTACCATTGTACGTGGATAGCCTTTAAAAATAAATCCTTTTTTGCCATCAGAACTCATTAATTTCTTCTCGATAAGTGGTACCACAAGTTCATCAGGTACCAGCTGTCCGACAGCATCTTTCTGCATAGAGCCTGTTTTGAATAATTCGAGAACTTTTAAACCTGTCTCTGTTTGGTTCTTTTTTTCATTGTCGAGCATATCGCCAGTTGATACATATTCGAGGTTGAAATTCTTAGAAAGGGCACGGCCCAAAGTGCTGCGTCCAGAACCAGGAAATCCGAAAAGCACTATATTTATTAAAGTTTTGCTGAGTTCATGTTGGAATATTTTGGATATTTTTTCCTGCACATCTTGTATGCTTTTGCTACCATCCACGTCGAACAGATTGCCCCTATCTCTAAAAAAATTTAGCACAGGAAGTGTTTTTTCTTTATACTCGTTCAAACGGTTGCGAATTACTTTTTCGTTATCGTCAGATCTATCGGAGGATTTACCTCTGTTTATCAATCTTGCTAATGATATTTCCTCTGGCAATTCTATATTTATAAGGCAGTTAAGCGAAGTATTCAATTTAAGCATTAGCCCTTCAAGAATATAAGCTTGCACGTAAGTTCGTGGAAAACCGTCAAACAGAAAGCCGTTCGAACCTGGATTATCGGTAATTGTTTTTTCGATAATCTGCACAATGATTTCGTCGGACACTAAGCCACCGTGAGCAATTATATTTTTTACCTCATTTCCAATATCGGAACCCGAGGCAATTTCCTTCCTAAGCAGATTTCCTGTGGAAATATAATAAAGATTGTACTTCTTTGTTAAAAACTCTGATTGAGTGCCTTTGCCTGCACCAGGAGGACCAAATAAAGCTATATTTAACATATCCTTCTCGCAATAATCTTTTTAATTATAATCAAATTACAAGGAGAATATCAGCAAAAATATCTTATGTAATTTAATTTGTTTATTTACCTTTTGTAAATCTAATTAATTGTTTTCTTATAAAAAAGGAAAATTTATTAAAAATTAAAAAAAGTCATTTTAATTAATAAAATGACTTTGTAAAAGGTATGGAACACACTAAAAACTATTTAATTTCTTTGTGAACAGTATGTCTTTTCAGAAAAGGGTTATATTTTTTAATTTCTAATCTTTCAGGAGTATTCTGACGATTTTTGGTAGTGGAATATCTTGAAGTTGGCTTTCCTTCAGCTTTTGCTTCTGTACACTCGAGTGTGATAATAATTCTTTGTTCTTTCTTTGCCATTTTAATTGCCTACTAAAAATTTATAGAACTACAAAAATAATAAAAATATACAAGATGTAAAAATTATTTTTTTATAAAGTTGAAAATTTAGAATATTTTTTTAATTGTTTGGTTAAAATTTCAAAATCCTTTGGGTAATGAGCAGAAACATTTATTTCTTTATTGGTAAATATATCATCAAAAATCAAGGAATAGGCATGCATACTAAGTCGATTGAAAATTGGTTTTTCTTCAATATTTTTGTCAGCATTATAATTTTTTTTGATGCGAGAGAGGAAGAATTCGCTGCTATCCCCATACACTCCATCTATTAACAAGGGGTGTCCAATTGCTGCCAAGTGGACTCTTATCTGATGTTGACGTCCCGTAACAAGTTCGCATTCCAGCAGAGTAGCCAATCTGAACTTCTGTAGCAATCTAACTTTTGTAAGGGAATATTTTCCCCTGGCAGATGGCACAACCCTGCCCCTTTCAGATGAATCGGTTAGTAGTGGAATATCTATTTCGAGTTCATCAG
>CAYUZZ010000021.1:0-14099 GCA_964449505.1 uncultured Hyphomicrobiales bacterium
AGAAATGCGCCGCAAGATGTAATGCGCCGGGCTTTGCGCATTGACAGGCGTACCTGATTTAAATGGAAAATCTTCTAAAGGCGGCTATATTTTTTTTCGGAAGCATAATCGGCAGTTTCTTGAATGTGTGCATTGTGCGCATGCCCAGGGAGAATTATTCTCTTCTTAGGCCGGGTTCACACTGTCCCTCCTGCAAGAAAAACATACGCTGGTTCGACAATATCCCGGTTTTAAGTTTTTTCCTACTGAAAGGCAGGTGCCGTTACTGCAAAAGTAAGATTTCTCTGCGTTACCCTACCGTTGAAATCTTGACCGCGTGGCTGTTTTTAATTATGTATAGCCGCTACGGCCTTTCTCCGGACTTCCTGGTTTATGCGGCCTTCGCCTGCGGCTTGGTTGTCTCGACATTTATTGCAAAAATTTTCGGCATTCATCCGTCTATTATAATTAATTTTATCGCATTTAGAGGTGGTAAAGGTAAGGGTATTAATTTTTTAAGAACAAGAAGGGGTTTAAAAAAAATATGAAAAATAATTCTAAGATGGACATCACTAAGTTTGCAAAGCAAGATTCCCAAAACATTACATCAGATTGGATTCCAATTATGAAATTTATTGATGGTGTGCAATTTAAAGAAATTAAAAATGTTGCTAAGGAAAGTGGCTATCTTACTGAAATCTTTCGTTCCGACTGGGGTTTTGATAATAAGATAGAACAAGTATTTCAAGTAGCAATGTTTCCTGGTTCTATCAGTGGTTGGCATGTTCATAAAAACACTACTGATAGACTTTTTGTAAACTCTGGACTGATTAAAATTGTTTTGTATGATGGCAGGATAGAATCGCCTACTTTTGGGTTAATAAATGAATTCAGACTTGGAACAATCAGGGCTGGAATAGTCATAGTGCCCAAAGGTGTGTGGCACGCAGTCCAAAATTTAGATGAATCAACGTCACTGATAATAAATATGGTGGATTATTCGTATAAATATGAAAACCCTGACCATCTCAGATTGCCGATTGATACAGAGTTAATTCCATATAAATTTTAAATGATTACTTTAAAACTCTACCAGTTCCTGCAATTTTTTCACTGAAGTAATAGTCTGATAAAGATTGTTTAATAATACCTCTGCTACTTGATGCATGAATCATATCTCCATTACCAAGGTAAATTCCAACGTGATGGATTTTATTTTTATTCTCAAAAAAGATTAAATCGCCTGGCTCCTTGTCATCAAAATCAATTTTTTTTACCTTATTATACTGGTCGTTAGAGGTACGGGGCAGTGTATAACCTATGCTTGAATAAACCATCATCACAAATCCCGAGCAATCAGCACCACTTCTCGATTCACCACCGTATCTGTAGGGTGTACCAATCCAACTTTCTGCTTCTATAATTAATTTATGTCGCAATTTGCCGCTATCATAATGATTGATATCATCGCCATCAGCAACCTTGATTTTATTAGATTGAGCAGCAGTTCCTGACGACGAGAACCTTACGGTACTGGAACAGGCAGAAATTACCACAGCCAGAGCAATCAATAATATAAATTTTATCTTTTTCATTAAGCTTTTAAATTTTCAACTTTAATTAATCAATCAATATGCCAAATGGAGATAAAATTCGACTTAATTTAAAAATCCCCTGCTGATTTATTCCATAATTCAGCAAGGGATTAATTGTATAAATTAATTTAAAGTATTAGGAACAGCCACTTGTAGTACCACAGTCGTCGCAAACTGTACAGCTACCATTTCTTTTGACCCTCATAGACCCACAATTTGAGCAAGGTTCACCAGTATAACCAAAAGATTTGGCATCATTTCTTGAAGTGATTACAATTAAATTGGCATCAGATTTCTCGAGTTTATAACTTTCGGCAGCAATTGAGACTTCCGATAATTCAGGTTTATCAATTGTATTTTCATCAATTGACTGCACCACTTGAGCTTCATTAGTAGAAATAGAAGAAGTTACTCTTGTGTCCTTTTTATCGGAATTATCATGATGGGAGTTACCATTTACTTCATCTACCGCTTTAATATGGACAAAATCAGTTCTATTAAGATAATCATATCCGAGTGAACGGAACACATAATCGAGAATGGAAGTAGCATTTTTTATCGCTTCGTGTCCATCAACCATACCAGCAGGTTCGAACCTTGTAAAAGTGAAAGTATCTACTAATTCATCTAAAGGAACACCATACTGAAGAGCTTTTGATGCGAGGATGGCAAAACTATTGATTAAACCACGGAAAGAAGCACCTTCTTTGTACATGTCAATGAATATTTCTCCGATAGAGCCATCTTCATATTCCCCAGTTCTAAGGAAAACTTTATGCCCGCCAACTATTGCTTCGCGTATAAAACCATGCCTTTTCTTGGGTAATTTGTGTCTTTTAAGATTTGTTTTCAATCGTTGGCTAATCATATCCTGAATTTCTTTCGGACCTTTTGTTTCATCGAGTGTATTTTCATCGCCCAACTGAATAAGCTCATCTAAATCGCTGTAATTTGTTGAGCTGAGAGGTTGAGAGAGTTTAGAGCCATCACGGTAAATAGCAATTGCTTTAAGCATCAATTTCCAAGATTTTAAATGAACTTCGCTTATTTGACTAACACTTGCTTCGGCTGGCATATTTACTGTTTTTGAAATAGCACCAGAAATGAATGGTTGTGCAGCGGACATAATTCTAATATGAGCCATATAATCTATGTATCTTTTTCCGCGCTTGCCACACTTGTTGGCAGTGTCAAAAATTGGCAAGTGGCTTTCTTTGATATGGGGAGCACCCTCAATCATCATCGTTCCACAAATATAGTCATTTGCCGAATCAATTTCTTCACCAGAGAAACCTATTGATTTTAGTAAATCAAAATTAGAATCATTGAATTGTTGTGCGGTAAAACCAAGGCTAAGTAGAAAGTCCTCGCCAAGTGTCCATTTGTTAAAGGCAAATTTAATATCAAAAACATTATCAAGTTGCTTCTCAATAATTTCGATTTTGTCGTCTGTAAACCCTCTATCTTTAAGAGTATTCTTGTTGATGAATGGGCAACCTAATAGAGTTCCACTCCCTGTACAATATTTTTCAATATCTTCAATTTGTTGCTCGGAATATTCTAATTTATTTAAGGCTTTTCTAACAGATTGATTTACAATTTTAAAGTAACCGCCACCAGCTAATTTTTTGAATTTGACTACAGCAAAATCTGGCTCAATTCCAGTTGTATCGCAGTCCATCACCAACCCGATTGTACCTGTAGGTGCAATTACTGTTGTCTGGGCATTTCTGAATCCATACATTGTTCCCATTTCAAGTGCTTTGTCCCATGCGGTTTTGGCTGCAGCAAGCATATAATCGGGACAATATTTGGGATTAATTCCTTTAGGTCTAATTGTTAAATCCTCATATTCGGCAGGAGTGGCATTATATGCAGCCCTTCTATGGTTTCTGATTACCCTTAGCATAGCCTCTTTGTTTTCGGAATATCCGGGAAAAGGCTTCAATTCCTTAGCCATTTCGGCAGATGTTGCATAAGATTCGCCAGTCATTATAGCCGTTATCGAAGCTGTCCAAGCAAGTGCTTCTGGGGAATCGTAAGGAATTCCGCAAACCATAAGCAAAGTACCTATATTTGCATAACCAAGCCCTAAAGTACGAAATCTGTAGCTTAATTCAGCAACACTTTTAGATGGGAATTGTGCCATTAAAACAGAAATTTCGAGAATGACGGTCCAAATTCGCACACCGTGAACAAAGTCTTCCACCCTGAATATTTGATTTTCTTCATCATAAAATTTCATTAAATTCAAGCTGGCAAGGTTGCAGGCAGTATCGTCAAGAAACATATATTCCGAGCAAGGGTTACTAGCATTTATTCTACCACTATTTGGGCATGTATGCCATTCGTTAATAGTGGTATCAAATTGTAGCCCTGGGTCGGCAGATTTCCAAGAGCTTATGTTAATTTTGTCCCATAATTCTCTTGCCCTTACGACTTTTGCAGTTCCTCGCCCAGATCTCCATTTTAGTTCCCACATTTCATCATTTTCGACTGCTAAAAGAAAATCATTTGTTAATCTTACAGTATTATTTGAGTTTTGCCCACTGACTGTAATGTATGCTTCGCCCTCGTAATGTGTATCAAAAACAGGAAAATCCAATGATGTAAAACCTTGGTTTACTAAATCAAGTACTCTTTTGATATGGTTAATTGGTACACCACGATTAATAGATTTTTTGATTAGTGTGTTCAATTTTTTGTTAGTTTTTCTATCAGTGCCATTATTAATAGCTTCTTCTAAAATTGCTTTCATAAACGTAGAAGTGACGCGTGAACCAGCAACGAGAGCGGCTACTTTTTCCTCCTCCTTAGCTTTCCACTCGATAAACTCTTCTACATCAGGATGGTCTATGTCAATAATCACCATTTTGGCAGCACGGCGGGTAGTTCCACCTGATTTGATTGCACCCGCGGCTCTGTCGAATATTTTCAGGAAACTCATCAGACCTGAAGAATATCCACCACCTGACAGCTTTTCACCAATACCACGCAAGTTGGAAAAATTAGTACCAGTACCACTACCATATTTGAAAATTCTTGCTTCTCTGGTGGCAAGATCGAATATTCCGTTCTCTCCAACCAAATCATCGCTAACAGATTGTATGAAGCATGCATGGGGTTGTGGTCTGGAGTATGCATCTTCGGAAGTTGTTAGCTCTTCGCTTACGGGGTCAACGTAATAATGCCCTTGTTTGCTACCTGTAATTCCATAAGAAAAATGGAGTCCTGTATTAAACCATTGCGGAGAGTTGGGAGCACACATTTGTTTGAGAAGCATGTAAGCAGACTCGTCGTAAAATATTTGGGCATCTTTTTCGGAATCAAAATAGTTGAAACGTTCTCCCCAATCTTTCCAAGCACCAGCTAAACGATGCACCACCTGCTTTACTGATTTTTCAGGACCTTTAACATGCTTACCTGCTTCGTCGAGAATTGGTTGACCACTTAAATCAAATTGTGGTACTCCAGTTTTGCGGAAATACTTTTGTGCCAATATATCTGTTGCCAATTGTGACCACTGAGAGGGAACTTCGATGTCGTTCATTTCGAATACAAGCGAACCATCAGTATTTCTCAATACCGAGCTTCGTAGTGTATAGGTGAACTGTTCGTAGGGACTAAGCCCCTTTTTTGTAAATATTCTTTGAAATTTCATATACCAATCCGAATTTATATTTATATATTATTTACTCTTTACCTAAAATCGTGACTAAATGAAAAGAAGTGGTTGGATGCCAAGAAAACATCTATTAAATCATACATTTCTTTATACAGTTAGTTACTAAAACGTATCATTAAATTTTATAATTTAACTTTGAAACAAATTAATTTTGCAATCATTTTTAAAGTTTAAAATTAACAAAAAAACTAATATTGAAGGCATATTACTTTTCCACATTCTCATATCTATATTATTTATAAGCACTTAATATTATACTATAAATTCTACATTTATTTAGAATATTAAGTGATTTATTTGTATTTTAGTTAAGTTCAAACTATATAATAAGTTTATACAATATGGAATTATTACAAGGAATAGATGTTGCAATTTTCTACTTTCTTAACTCGGGAATAGCCAATCCCATATTCGATAAAATTATGCCCTTTATCACCGAAGTAGATAGCTGGGTTCTTCTTTATATTTTTGGATTTTGGTATTTGTTCTTCAAGTCAGGACGCACTGGAAAAGTAACCGCAATAGCCCTAATCATTACTATTATTGTCAGTGACCAACTAAGCAGTTCGGTAATCAAAGAAATTGTGGAAAGATTACGCCCATGCCATACTCTCGATAATGTAAGATTACTTGTGGACTGTGGTGGTGGCAAATCTTTCCCATCATCTCATGCCGTTAATAATTTTGCAGCAGCTTTTGTAATCACTCATTATTTCCGTAAAAATTATATTCTTTTTTATTTGATAGCATTTGCAATGGCATTCTCCAGGGTATATATAGGAGTGCATTACCCCTTCGATGTTACTGCAGGAGCAATAATCGGATTGATGGTAGCATTTTTAATAACACTACTTGTAGATAATTTTGACAATAAATTTATCAGTAAAAAGAAAGAAAAATTTAAATAAAAAAGCTAATAGTCTTATATTGCATAATAATATTTTGTTAATTTTTAAAAATTATTGGGTTTATTTATGAAAAGATTTTTATTACTTCTTGTTATGGGAACTATCATTTTAGCCTCGATTTCTATCAACGAAGCATTTGCACAACGAGTTGTTAAAAAATTCAATTATGCTATTACAGGCAACCCCATTGCCTTAGCTTTTGGCAAATTTCCATTTTCATTAGAGTATGATTTGAATAATGAAAATTCCATAACAGCAGGATTGCGTTATTCAAATTATTCGGGTTGGTCTGGTATTGGTATTACTGCTTCTTACCGTTGGTATGTATTTCAGGAGCAATACAAAATGCTGAAAGGTTTGTCATTTGGTCCTCTGGTTACTTTAGATTTCTTATCATACGAAACTGCATCCTTCAAAAATGGAACACCGTTAGGCGTTGGTGGAGAATTTGCTTATAAATGGATTTTTGACGGATTTGTTGTCGAGCCTATTATCCAAGTTCACTTCAGTGTTATTTCATTTGATGGTTCGGAGAAATATCGTCCATTTGGATTAGGAATTAACGTTGGCTATGCTTGGTAATTAATCATCGCAGAATGAAATCATTCGTAGCTAAGAATATTTTTGAACTAATCAGAGCCTTCATTTGATTTCTTATTATTGTTTAATTTTAGAATCAAATTTATTTTTTTGATTTCAAATAAATGATATAAATCCACGTTTAGAATATAGATTTAAAACAAATTTTAAAAGGAAACAAAATGATAAAAACTTCTATACAGGATGCTATAAATCAGCAGATCGTAAGAGAAATGTATTCCTCTAATCTTTACCTTGCAATGGCATCTTACTATGCAACCCAAAACTTGAACGGTTTTTCGAAATGGATGCACTTTCAGGCAGAAGAAGAAATGATGCATGCTCTAAAATTCTTTGATTATCTAGTAAATCGTGGCGGTAAGCCAGAAGTAGGAGCAATTGCAGCACCCAAAAAAGATTGGGATTCGCCACTTCAGGCATTTACAGATGCCTATGCACACGAACAATTAGTAACAAGCTGGATTTATGATATTGTAGATTTGGCAATTGCTGAAAAAGACCACGCAACCCATAGCCTGTTGCAATGGTTTGTGAATGAACAAGTTGAAGAAGAAGCAAACACATCTTTGATTGTTGATAAGCTGAAGTTGATTGGTCCCGACCCACAGGGCTTATTCCTGATAGATAGTGAGCTTGGCAACAGACCTGCTCCTACTCCTATTGCAGCAAAATAAATAAATGTGAAATTAATTGACTATTTTTGTAAGGGTAATTATTATAATTACCCTTTTTTATTTTTTGGGAGAAAATTATTAAATTAACTGCAAAAACATTGTTCGGCTTAGAAGACCTGCTCGCTGAAGAGTTGTCGAGTCTCGGTGCTGAAAATATATTAAAGGGTAAAAGAAGCGTCAGCTTTGAAGGCGACCACCGAACTATATATAATGCTAACATTAAATCACGATTTTCGATTAGAATACTTCGCGAGCTTTTAAAATTTAATTTAAATGACGAAAAAGAACTTTATTCGCAGATAAGGGACTATCGGTGGGAAGATATTTTCTCCAAAAGATTTACTTTTGCAGTGGATAGTACAGTCAATTCACCAAATTTCAACCATGCCAACTTTGTTGCTCTAAAGGCAAAAGATGCAATTGTGGATAGATTACGTCAGAAGTGGGGATTTCGACCCGACATTAATCCCCAAAATCCTGATTTGCTGATACATGTTCATATCAATATCGACGAATGCCATGTATCGATTGATTCCAGCGGTGATTCATTGCACAAGAGAGGTTGGAGAATAGCCCAGAATGATGCACCCCTTAACGAAATTCTTGCTGCTGCAATGATAAAGCTTAGTGGATGGGATCCTTCGGTGCCATTCATCGACGGTATGTGCGGTAGTGGAACTCTATTGCTCGAAGCGGCTTCGATTGCAAAAAATTATCCACCCGCTCTGAAGAGATATTTTGCATTTGAGAAATGGATTGATTACGATAAAAAAATTTATGAAGACATAATTGCTGATGCTAATAAAAATATTATTCCGCAACCCGATGTTGAAATAAATGGAATTGACATATCACTCAAATCTGTTAATATAAGCAGAAGTAATCTAAAAGAAGCTGGTTTTGATAATATAGTTACTGTCCGTAAAAATGATTTCCTTAAATATAAGCCTGAATCTGATAAAGGTATTTTAATCTTAAACCCACCTTATGGTATCAGAATTAATAGCGAAGAAGATGTTGTGCCTTTGTACAAGGAAATCGGCAATAAAATAAAATTTGATTATACAGGCTTTACTGCTTGGGTGCTAAGTGGCAACCTTCCAGCAATGAAATTTATAGGTTTGAAACCTCAAAAGAAGATAATACTTATGAATGGTGCAATTGAATGTCGCTATGCTAAATATGAAGTCTTTTCGGGTAAACTAAAAGAAAATATTAATTTATCTTAGTTTTTGCAGCGTTTCAATTAATTCATTAGGATTATCAAATGCGGAGGGTCTAATTCTAAGCCAACGTTTCCGGTTGATAAATTTAATTTTTACTACGCTATATTTTCTTCTTGTCCGGAAAATTCTTTCTTTGGTAAATTTAATATCCTCAATTTCCGACCTTTTTAATTTTCTGATACCAAAACGTGATTTGAGAATTATATAATCGTGCTCTATTTGAATTATTTTTTTCCTGTAATGCTTTGAAGCAAACGTTAACAACGAAACAATGATAATAATAAATAGTAAAATTACAATGGGGTCTAATACTTTAAGCGTTAAAGTACCCTTCTCCCAAGAACCAGCCAATACTGAATAAACAACAAGTACCACTGTATAAACAGCAATAGTTCTCCAAAACATATCAATATTCTGCGAAAATTCTTTTCTTTTATTATTTTCCATATTCATCTAAATAATAAATAATTTCTTTAGCCACTGCTCTTGCTGCATCAGGTTTTGCTAATTTATGAGCAGCTATTGCATACTCCTCGAGCAAACTATTATCGTTTATTAATTTTTTAACAGTGTCATACATCTTAGATTTAACACTATTATCTTCAATTAAAATTGCAGCTTTGTTGTCTTGGTATATTTGAGCATTCATAAACTGTTCATTATTGGAGGCAGATGGCAGAGGAACCAGAATTGAAGGTTTGCCAACGTTTGCAAGTTCTGCCACTGTTGTTGCCCCAGACCTGCACAGCACCAAATCGGCTGCAGAATAAGCCAATTGCATATCATCAATAAAGTTCAGCACCAAAAGCCCAAAATCATTGTTACTGCTGAATGCGTAATTTTTTCCAGTTTGCCATATAACATTAATACCAAGTGCCAGCAGTTCGTTTATATTTGCTTCGGTTGCTTGATTGATAGAACGTGCACCCAAGCTTCCACCAAAGATAAGTAATGTTTTCTGATTGGTTGGCAAGTTTAACGCAGTAAGCGCCTCTTCTCTGGATATTTGGTCTTCCAAACTTTTCCTGAGAGGATTTCCGGTGCAAACAATTTTATTCAGATATGCAGGATTAAAAAATCCGGAAGATTTTTCGTATGAGGTAAAAATTTTGCTGGCACTGTTTGATAGTAGCGAGATAGTTTTTCCGGGATTTACGTTCGATTCCAACAAAAAAAGCGGTATCTTGTTTGATTTGGCAGCCAAGCCCGGAGCATAGCTTATATATGCTCCAGTACAGATAACAGCATCAATGTTTTCTTTTCTTATTAGATGGTTAAGCTTTGCCTTTGCTCTCAGTATTTTGAATGGAATTGCCAAAGAATTCAATGATAAACCCTGAAAACCATCTACTTGGATTGGGACAAAGTGAAATCCCTTAGCTGGTATAATTTGTCCTTCTATTTTATCTTCACGCCCAGCGAAGTAAAATTCTGAATCAGGTGCTATATCAAGCAACTTTTCTACAACTGCCAATGCCGGAAAAAGATGACCACCTGTTCCACCAGCCCCAATTAAAAACTTAATTTTTTTCATTTTTAAATAATTTAATATCAATTTATACAAATTTAAATAGAAATTCTTCTTATTTAACAAAAAAAATATTATTTTTATAAAATTCAATTTGCAGATTTGGGGGGAAAATGAAAAATTTGCTTACGTTTATCTTATTATTTGTTATTTTAACAACAAATTCATTCTCACAAAGAGATGAGGTAAACCGTTATTTACTGATGATTGCCCAGGGCAAAACTCAGTTGGTTAAAGAAGTTATTCTCGAATTATTGGCTAAATATCCAAATGATCCTGGTGTCAAACTTTTGCATGGTACCATTATCGAAAATGCTTATCTCGCCATGGATATTTATAAAAAAATCATTAACGATTACCCATCAAGCGAATGGGCTGACGATGCTCAGTGGCGCATTGTACAATTTTATTCTATAGTTGGCGATACTTTACAGGCAACTAAGGAATTAGAATTTATGAGAACTAACTATCAAACATCACCATTTTTGGGACCTGCCTCCGATGTGGTTAGGTTGGCGCTCGGTGTTGCCAAAAGTGAGATTAGACAAACTATGGATTTTAACAGACCTGTTCAAAATATACCTGTTTTAGCGGCTGCTAAGGAAAATCAAAAAGCGAATGATATTAAGGCAGACCCATTTACGAATGATTTTAAGAATATTAATAATTCTGCTACAATGATTGACTCTGGCAAAGTTAAGCCAAAAGATATTACCCCAACGAACGGGCATAGTAATGACATTGCTCACTTAAATAATTCAAATAAGGATGAAATTGCTTTTTATGGCTTGCAAGTTGCAATTTATACCGATAAAGAGTCCGCTGAAAATGAGAAAAATAAGTTTCTTGCTCAGAGAATGAGAACTCAGGTTGTTGAAAAAATAATTGATGATAAAAATATGTTTGCTGTAGTCATTGGTCATTATTCTTCTATCGAATCTGCCGAGGCAGCCAAAATAATCGTTGCACAGCAATGTAAGTGCGAGCCCATAATTTATAAAAAATAATTTTGCAATTTAAACATCTCTATATACTAATTTTTGTTAATCAAATTTAGGTATAGAGATGTTTTTATATAAATTTTCTGCTATTACTTTAGCATTTTTAATGCTTTTATCTATTTATTCATGCAACAGTCAACAGGATAATGTAAATATGGACAGTTCAATTTATGATTTTACCGTCAAAGATATAGATGGTAGAGAAGTAAAACTTTCTGATTATAAGGATAAAGTTGTCCTTATTGTAAATGTAGCATCCAAGTGTGGTTTTACCAAGCAATACTCGGGGCTGCAAGAACTTTACACAAAATACAAAGACAAAGGATTAGTTATTCTTGGATTTCCTTGCAATCAGTTTGGTGGACAGGAACCTGGTACCGAAAGTGAAATCAAGAATTTTTGTTCTGCTAATTTTGATGTTACTTTCCCTATGTTTTCTAAAATTGATGTTAATGGGGATTACACTGCTCCTCTTTATTCTTACCTCAAAAAGAATCAAAAGGGCATTCTGAATTCCGAGGACATTAAATGGAATTTTACTAAATTTCTAATCGATAAAACTGGCAATGTGGTGGACAGATTTGCTCCGCAAACAACTCCAAATGATATTGCCGATGATATTGAAAAATTATTAAATTAATATAATAAGGACATAACTATGTTAAAAACAGTTCTAACTTTATTCGGAATTTATATGCTTTTAAATGTAAATCTATTCTCTAACCCTTTGTTAGAGCCATATAATACGCCATTTGGTGTGCCCCCTTTCGACAAAATCAAAAATGAACACTTTGTTCCAGCAATGAAATTTGCTATGGAAAAGCATAAACTTGAAATTGATGCTATCATCAAAAATAATGCAGCACCTAATTTTGATAATACAATTGTTGCTTTAGAGCAAAGTGGCGAGCTTCTCAATGATATTGCTACCGTATTTTACAACCTTAGTTCTGCTAACACAAACGATGAATTGCAAGCAATAGCACAGGAATTATCACCCATGCTTAGTGCTCATTCCGACGATATTTCGATGAATGATGCTTTATTTAAAAAAGTGAAGGCAGTTTATAATAATAAAGCAAGTCTAAATTTATCACAAGTGGATAATTTACTGCTTGAAGATACTTATAAAAGTTTTGTACGTTCTGGTGCCAACCTTGATAATGTTCAAAAAGAAAAATTAAAGGAAATCAATCAAAAGCTTTCTATCCTAACTTTGAAGTTTGGAGAAAATATGCTTAAGGATGTAAATACTTTTAAATTAGTAATCGATAATAAAAATGATTTGAAAGGACTTCCGCAATCTCTTATTGATGCTGCGAGCGAAACTGCCCATGCTAAAAGTTTATCTGGAAAGTACGTTTTTACTTTGCAGAATCCAAGTGTGATGCCTTTTCTGACATACTCCGATAACCGTGATTTAAGAAAGAAGATGCAACAGGCATATATCAATCGTGGCAATAATAATAACGAATTTGACAACAAATCTGTGATTAATGAAATTGTAAATCTAAGATTAGAAAGAGCAAATCTGCTTGGTTATAAAACTCATGCTGACTTTACCCTTGAGGAAAGCATGGCAAAAACTCCTTCAAAAGTTTACGAATTACTAGAAAAACTTTGGGAACCTTCACTGGAAGTTGCTAAAAAAGAAGCTGCTGAAATGCAAAAAATGATTGATGCAGAAGGCTCTAATTTTAAATTGGAAGCTTGGGATTGGCGTTATTATGCAGAGAAAGTAAGAAAAGTTAAATATGACCTAAACGAAGAGGAATTAAAACCTTATTTTAAACTTGAAAATGTGAAACAAGGTATTTTTGACCTTACTGGAAAATTATATGGAATTACTTTTAAAGAGAGAAAAGATATACCTAAATATAGTGATGAAGCAATAGTTTATGAAGTGCTCGATTCTGATGGTTCACATTTGGGCATCTTATATATGGATTTCCATCCTCGTGCAAGTAAAAGAAGTGGTGCTTGGATGACTAATTACCGTGAACAACATATTAAAGATGGCAAAAATATTACTCCCGTTATTAGCCTTGTATGTAATTTTTCGAGACCTACTGGAGATTTACCGGCTCTATTATCTTGGGATGAAACAGAAACTTTTTTCCACGAATTTGGACATGGACTTCATGGATTATTTTCTAAATGCAAATACAAATCACAAGCAGGCACTTCTGTTCCAAGAGATTTTGTAGAGCTACCCTCTCAGATTATGGAGCATTGGGTTTCCGAACCAATAGTGTTGAGAATGTTTGCTAAGCATTATATAACTGGAGAAACAATTCCCCAATCATTAATTGATAAAATTAAAAATAGCAGTATGTTCAATCAGGGATTTGCAACAGTTGAATTCCTTGCTTCTGCTTTACTCGATATGAAATATCATACTATTGACAAGCCTGTGATAATAAAGGCAGATGAATTTCAGAAAAATACTACCGACGAAATCGGTTTAATTCCTGAAATCTCTTATCGCCATGGAAGTACACATTTTTCTCATATTTTTAGTGGGGGTTATTCATCAGGTTACTATTCGTATCTATGGGCTGGGGTCCTCGATTCTGATGCTTTCGAAGCATTTAAAGAAACTGATATTCTTAGCAAAAAGACTGCTGCATCATTTAGAGAAAATATCTTGTCAAAAGGAAAGACTGATGACCCTATGATTTTATACAAGAATTTTAGAGGACGTGAACCAATTATTGAACCTTTGTTAAAAGCTAGAGGATTGAAATAAATTAAAGGATGCCTAATTATATTTTTAAATGAGAAAGAAAATACCGATAGCTTTAGTTGATTGCAATAATTTTTATGCATCATGCGAAAGAGTTTTTCAACCACAATTGGACGGCAAACCAATTGTGGTTCTTTCTAATAATGACGGTGTGGTA
>CAYUZZ010000022.1:0-13927 GCA_964449505.1 uncultured Hyphomicrobiales bacterium
ATATCTTTTGGCAATCCACATTCATGAATTTTAAGCTCGGGACCAACTACAATCACCGAACGACCAGAATAATCAACACGTTTACCAAGTAAATTCTGACGGAAACGCCCTGTTTTACCCTTTAAAGTATCAGCGAGTGATTTAAGTGCTCTCTGAGATTCACTCCTTACAGCCCGGCGACTGTTGTCAAACAATGCATCTACTGCCTCCTGAAGCATCCTTTTTTCATTTCTAAGAATAACTTCAGGGGCTTTAATATCAATTAATCTTTTTAATCTGTTATTACGAATTATGACTCTTCTATAAAGATCATTTAAATCCGATGTAGCAAATCGTCCCCCTTCCAATGGCACCAATGGACGGAGGTCTGGGGGTGTTACAGGAATTACATCAAGTACCATCCAACTTGGTTCATTATGGAAGTCGGTTTCTCTACTCGACTTGAAAGCATCAAGAATTCTAAGTCTTTTTAATAAGTCAGCTTTCTTTTGCTGTGAAGTCTCATTTTTCAGAATGCCCTTCAATTTATAGTAATCTTTTTCAGGGTCAACACGTTTCAATAATTCCTTAACAGCCTCACCGCCTATCATGGCAACAAATTTTGAAGGGTCATCATCCTCAAGAGCGTGTTCTTCTTTCGACATACCATCAAAAATATCCAAATACTGCTCTTCTGTTAATAAATCTTTTGCTTGCAAGCCAGTTTTACCTGGTTGTACCACCACATAAGACTCATAATAGACAATTCTTTCAATATCTTTTGTTGGCATACCCAGCACAGCACTAATTTTACTTGGTAATGACCTAAGAAACCATATATGAACAACTGGCACGGCAAGCATAATGTGCCCCATACGTTCTCTTCTTACAGATTTTTGTGTAACTTCTACACCACATCTGTCACAAACAATACCTTTATATCTTATTCTTTTATATTTTCCACAAGCACACTCCCAATCTCTAATTGGTCCAAATGTCTTTTCACAGAATAGTCCATCTTTTTCGGGACGGAAAGACCTGTAATTAATCGTTTCGGGTTTTGTAACTTCCCCTTTAGAACGATTTAATATATCATCCGGCGAGGCAATCTTGATTGATATTTTTTTGAATACCTTTCTTGGAATTGAAACTGATTGCATATATTTTCTCCTTAATTATTATTATTTTCAAAATTCAATTAAAACTAAAAAAAACCGGATTTCTATTATTCAATTTTTACATCCAGACACAAACCTTGTAATTCTCTAATTAATACATTAAAAGATTCTGGTATATTTGGCTCTGGCATATTATCGCCCTTCACAATAGCTTCATACATTTTAGCACGTCCTTGCACATCATCAGATTTTACAGTTAGCATTTCCTGCAATGTATGGGCAGCACCGTATGCTTCTAAAGCCCAAACCTCCATTTCACCAAGACGCTGACCACCAAATTGAGCTTTACCACCTAATGGTTGTTGGGTAATCAGTGAGTATGGTCCAATTGAGCGAGCATGTAATTTATCTGCAACCAAGTGGGATAATTTAAGTATGTAAATCATTCCAACCGTAACTTTAGAGTCAAAATATTCTCCCGTTCTACCATCTATCAGTACAGCTTTACCATCTCTGGGCAGCCCGGATTTTTCTAAATAGTCACCAACTTGGTCCCATGTAGCACCATCAAAAATTGGGGTCGCAAAATAAGTTCCTAATTTAGAACCAGCCCATCCTAAAGCGGTTTCGTACAACTGACCCAAGTTCATTCTGGAAGGTACGCCAAGTGGATTTAAAACTATATCTACTGGAGTTCCATCAGTTAAAAATGGCATGTCTTCGGGGGCAACAATCTTTGAAACAATACCTTTATTACCATGACGACCAGCCATTTTATCGCCCACCTGCAATTTACGTTTTTTTGCTACATAAACCTTAGCCATTTGCAAAATACCAGGTTGAAGTTCATCACCAGCGGCTAATTTATTTTTCTCGGCTCTAAATCTCGATTTTTCATCATTTCTTTTAATAAGGAAATTTTGAATCATGTCCACCAAAAATTTATTGGCTTCTTCGTCAGCCAAAATTGCTTGGTCGTAATCAAGGAACTCAGGCTTCAATTCATCTTCATGATATTTATTTATTAATTCTGCTTCGGAAGTCTTAGAACCAGCTCTTAAAACTGTGATACCATTTGTGAGTTTCAGACCAAGTACTTTTTGACCATCTAATAATTTAGCTAGTCTGCTTACGCATTCATCATCCAAGGCTTTCATTGAGTCTTTTTCGTGACGATTTATCAGGTCTTGGCGTTTTTTTTCAAGAGCGCGTGCATCTTTGTCCATTGTCAACAAGCGTCTTGTGAAAAGTTTAGTGTTGATAACAATACCTTTAAGTCCTGGAGATGCTTTTAAGGAAACATCTTTCACATCGCCTGCTTTATCTCCAAAAATTGCACGGAGTAATTTTTCCTCAGGTGTTGGGTCGGTTTCACCCTTAGGAGTAATCTTCCCGATTAAAATATCGCCTTCTTGAACCTTAGCTCCAACTCTAACAACTCCGCTTTCATCTAAATCTTTAACGGCTTCTTCACTCACATTTGGAATTTCTCTTGTAAATTCTTCCTCTCCACGCTTTGTATCACGAACTTGCAAAGTATATTCTTCGATATGTATGGAAGTAAAAATATCCTCAGCAACCACTCTTCTTGATATAATAATCGCATCTTCAAAATTATAGCCACGCCATGGCATAAATGCCACTAAAACGTTTTGACCAAGAGCCAATTCGCCTCGCTCGGTTGAAGCACCATCAGCCAAAGGTTGCCCTTTAACCACTCTTTGTCCTTTACTAACAATTGGTTTTTGATTAATACAAGTATCTTGGTTTGTTCTAAAGAATTTCAACATTTTATAAGTTACAACTTCTTTATAATCAAAGGATTGTATTTTCTCATCATCAGTTCTGTTATCATCGTACCTAACTTTAACGTAATCTGCGCATACATCTTCGACCACGCCACTTCTTACTGCTTGCAACAAACCTCTCGAATCGCGTGCAATTCTTGCTTCCATACCAGTGCCCACTATTGGAGCGCTTGGACGGAGCAAAGGTACTGCCTGCCTTTGCATGTTCGAACCCATAAGAGCACGGTTGGCATCATCATGTTCGAGGAAAGGTATCAAAGATGATGCAGGGCTGGTAATCTGGTCAGTAGAAATATCTATATAATCTACTTCTGTAGGATCCACAAATACATAATCACCAGAGCGTCTTCCACGGATTTTTTCACCCATTATCTTACCATCACTTTCTAACTGTGTAGATGCAGGAACTAATAGCAGACCGTCCTCTTTTTCAGCAGAAAGATAAATGAGCTCATTAGTGCAATAGCCATCAGTAACTTTTAAGTAAGGAGTTTCAATGAAACCTAATTCATTAATTCTTGCGTGAATAGCCAGGGAAGAAATCAATCCGATATTTGGACCTTCGGGTGTTTCTATAGGGCAAAGGCGTCCATAATGAGTATAGTGAACGTCACGAACTTCAAATCCTGCTCTTTCCCGAGTTAAGCCACCAGGACCAAGTGCAGAAATACGACGTTTGTGCGTTAGTTCACTCAATGGATTTGTTTGGTCCATAAACTGTGAAAGTTGATTTGTACCAAAAAATTGATTTACAACTGAAGTAATTGTTCTTGCATTAACCAATTCCGATGGAGTGAGATTCTCGCCGTCATGAATACTTAATCTTTCTCTGATAGTCCTGGACATTCTTGATAAGCCAACATTAAATTGTGCTGCCAATTGCTCACCTACAGTTCTTACTCTACGGTTACCAAGGTGGTCGATGTCATCACCAGCAAGTTTTTTATCGTGTAAGTCGATAAGATGTTTAATTATAGTAACAATATCTTCTGTTGTAAGAGTAGTTTCCTCCATTGGAATATTCAGAGCAAGTCTTTCATTGATTCTAAATCTACCTACCACACCAAGGTCGTATCTTTTGGGATTAAAGAACAATTTTTCTAATAAACCTTCAGCTGCTTCTGCATCTGGTGGTTCGCTCGAGCGTAATTGTCTGTAAATATATTCAAGTGCATCTTCACGATTTCTTGAAACATCTTTTGCAATGGTTTTTGCAATAACTGGTTCTTCGGTAGGATCGTATGGTCTGAACAATCTAATCGGCAGAATTTCAGTTCCCCTGATAGTTGCCAATAACTCTTCAGTGAAGACCATATCACGGTTAGCAATTATTTCACCCGTAACCAAATCTATTACATCACTTGCTATTCTGCGACCAATTAAAGCTTCGTCCAAATCGGACTGCTCGAAGTCTTCTGCCAAACTAAAAAGTTGTAATATATCTTCATCTGAAGAAAATCCAATTGCACGTAGAAGAGTAGTAACAGGGAATTTCTTCTTTCTGTCGATATAAGCATACATTACATCATGAATATCGGTTGTAAATTCAATCCATGAACCACGGAAAGGTATAATTCTGGCAGAGTAAATACGAGTGCCATTTGGATGCAATGCATCATCAAAAAACACACCTGGTGAACGATGTATCTGACTAACAATTACACGTTCTGCACCATTTATAATAAATGTACCTCGTGGAGACATGGCAGGAATATTACCAAGATAAACTTCTTGTTCAGTAGTTTCTATATAATCTTCCGATTCTTTATTCTGTTCTTTACTTGCCAGTCTCAACCTTGCTTTTAAAGGTTTGGCAAAGGTTAGTTCACGTTCCCTGCATTCTTCTTCAGAATACTTGGGTTTCTCGATTGTATAGTCAACAAAATCGAGTTGGTATAAAGAGGAAGCATCTTCGATAGGGAAATTCACAGTGAAAGCAGCCTGTAAACCAACATTTTTCCTTTTCGAAGGAGGTACATCTTCTTGTAAGAATTCTCTGTAAGAGTCAATCTGAATACTCAATAAGTCTGGATAATTGGGATAAACTTTTGACCTAGAAAAGTTAATTCGACGACGTAATCTTATTATGCCGTCATCACTTTCCAGCAATTTTAGGTCGCCCATTGGACGAGTTTTGTAATTATCCAATAGGGAACTTACTGTTGGTGAAATTTCATTATATGTTTCTTCCACGGAGCACCTCCACAATGCAAAAGGAATTAATTAAAAGGGTTTTATGGAATATCTCAGTATTTCACGAAGATATTTCATAAAACCCATAATTATCAAACAAATGTACATTTAAATAATTATTTTATGATAAAATATTTAGTTAATTAGAGACTATATTACAAAAATATATTGTATAAAAAGAATAAAGTGGGGAAAAGAAGAATACTTTTCCCCAAAATATTTTGTTTATATGGTAGTTTACTTTAATGTAACCTTAGCACCTGCTTCTTCAAGTTTCTTTTTCAAATCGTTTGCTTCATCTTTGCTGCAAGCTTCTTTAACAACTTTTGGAGCACCTTCAACCAAATCTTTTGCTTCTTTCAGACCAATTCCTGTAATTTCACGTACCACTTTAATAACGTTCAATTTTTTATCGCCAGCTTCGGTCAATTCTACATCAAATTCGGTTTTTTCTTCAACTACTGCAACTTCGGCACCTGCGCCAGGAGCAGCAAAACCACCCATCATCATAGGAGCAGCAGCTGTTACGCCAAATTTATCTTCTAATGCTTTTTTTAATTCTGAAGCCTCAATTAAAGTAAGGCTTGAGATTTCTTCAACTAATTTTTCTACTTTTTCAGACATTTTAAAACTCTCAATTTGTTATTCAAAAAAAATTATTATGCCGCATCATTTTTCTTTGCGGCTTCTTCAATCACAGAAGCAAGATCACGCATAACAGCATTGATTGCTCCAACTATACCTGATGCAGGAGCAGATATACTGCCAATAATTCCTGCTATCATATCTAACTTCGAAGGTAACTTAGCAAGTGTTTGCAATTCAGTACCATCGAAATACTGTCCATCGAGAACAGCAGCCTTCAGACGGGGTTTTGCACTTTTCTCTGATACTTCCTTAATAACCTTGGCGGCTACAGTAGGGTCGTCGTAGCAAAGAACCAAACCTGATTGTCCAAACATATTTGCAGCAGGAATATCCAATCCGCCTACCTCTGCGAAAGCTCTTTTCAACAAAGTATTTTTAGCTACTCTGTAATAAAGTCCTTTATCGCGAACAGCAAGACGGAACTTGTTAGTTTCTGCTACAGTCATAGTAGTAAAGTCAACCACATATACACCAGTGGCGTCCTTTAATTTCTCGACGATATCGGCTACAATTAGTTCTTTCTTTTGTTTTGTAATCATTATTTAACCAATATAAATTTTAACTAATGGAATACATTGCGGTTACAGTCGCAATGAGAAGCAAATTCCAACCAGCGCGTAATAGTCTTTTTTATTCAGCAAGGAAAGATGCTTCTTTTACGATAACACCCGGTCCCATAGTTGAGCAAAGAGATACATTCTTTATGTATTTACCCTTTGCTGTTTGCGGTTTTGCCTTTAGTATGCTCTGATAAAATATACTGGCATTTTCCAGTAATTTATCCGAAGTAAATGAGCATTTTCCAATTGCAGCATGTATATTGCCGGTTTTGTCAACACGATATTCGATTTTACCAGCTTTTAACTCTTTAACGGTTTTTGCAACATCAAATGTAACAGTTCCAATTTTTGGGTTAGGCATCAATCCACGTGGACCAAGTATTCTACCTAACTTTCCAACTTCACCCATCACATCGGGAGTAGCAACAACAACATCTACATCTGACCAACCGCCCTTGATTTTTTCGATATACTCTTCAAGTCCGGCATAATCTGCACCGGCTTCAAGAGCTTCCTGATCTTTTGGGGTTTTACACAAAACCAAGACCCTTACGTCTTTACCAGTACCATGCGGTAGGGCAACAGTGCCACGTACCATTTGGTCTGCTTTACGAGGATCTACACCAAGATTCATCGCTATTTCGAAAGATTCGTCAAATTTTGCAACTGCATTCTTTCTTACAATTTCGATAGCTTCAGTTAAACCGAAGTCAGCGTTTATATCATAAGTTTTAAGTAGAGCTGCGTATCTTTTACCATACTTTTTCATTTTATATCACTAGTTTATTTATTTAAAACTAATCTTCAACAACAAGACCCATACTCCTTGCAGTGCCAGCTATCATACTTACGGCATGGTCTATATCAAAGGAGTTTAAATCTTCTTTTTTGATTTCCACAATATCTTCTAATTGTTTTCTGTTAACTTTTCCAACCTTAACCTTATTAGATTCAGCAGAACCGCTCTTTAATCCAGCTGCTTGTTTCAACAAAACGGCTGCGGGCGGCGATTTTACTATGAAAGTAAAAGTTTTGTCACTAAAGAAAGTGACCAAAACTGGAAAGATTGTACCAATACTTTTAGCAGTTTTAGCGTTATACTGCTTAACAAACTCCATACCATTTAAACCTCTTTGTCCAAATGCTGGACCAACAGGTGGTGCCATTGTGGCTTCGCCGGCTTTTAACTGGAGTTTGAATGAACCTAATACTTTTTTTGCCATATTAATTCAGTACTATTATTTAATAATTATATTTCTAGTTCAACCTGACTAAAATCTAATTCAACAGGTGTTTTTCTACCTAATATTCCAACTTCAACTTTTAATTTTTGTTTTTCGTAGTTAATTTCTTTTACCGAACCATTGAAAGTGTTGAAAGGACCATCAATCACGCGGACGGGATCACCGATAGCAAAAGTTGTTTCTACTGTTGTAACGTCTTTTCTTTCTTCCACGCGTCCTAATATTCTATCAACTTCACTTTGTTGCAATGGTACAGCTTCATTTCTTCTACCTACAAAACTTACTATAGAAGGAATCTGGACGATTGTATCTTTTACCTTTCTGTCCAAAACGGCTTTTACTATAATGTATCCAGGAAGAAAGTTCTTGATGCGTGTTTTGCGTTTTCCATTTCTAACCTCGAATACAGTTTCATTGGGTATCACAACTTCCAAAATTCTGTCTTCTAAATGAAGGCGCTTAACCTCAAATTCTATTGAAGTTTTAACTTTAGTCTCGTGACCGGTGAATGTGCGTAATGCGTACCACCTTGGCTCGGTTGGCTCTTCCTGATTCGGTATATAATTGCCTTCATTCATAAACATTAAAACACTGCTTTAATTACTAAAGTCATAAGCTCGTCTATCACAAATGTGAAAGTAGTAATTATTGCTGTCATTACTATCACAACTAAAGTCGATTCACGTAAATGCTCCTTGGTTGGCCAAGATACTTTTTTCATTTCCGCTACTACTTCACTTACAAATTTCTTTATTTTCCCTACCATAACAAATACTCATTAACGTAAAAAAAGGGCCTTGCCAAGAGACCAAGCCTCGCTTTAGCACGGATGGCAGGAGTCGAACCTGCAACCTGCGGTTTTGGAGACCGCCACTCTACCAATTGAGCTACATCCGTATCTAACTGAGCTGATGACGGGACTTGAACCCGTGACCTCGTCCTTACCAAGGACGTGCTCTACCAGCTGAGCTACATCAGCAAAAAATAATTTCACTGAAAGGCTCTGTTCATAGCAGAGCGGGAGACGAGACTCGAACCCGCGACCCTCAGCTTGGAAGGCTGATGCTCTACCGACTGAGCTACTCCCGCAAAATATTCTTTCTGGTGGGCAGAGAAGGATTCGAACCTCCGTAAGGCGTTGCCTAACAGATTTACAGTCTGTCCCGTTTAACCACTTCGGTATCTGCCCCAATTATTGAGCTTACAAAAATAATTGATTCGTATGAAATAACCAAATTATTTTTTCAAATTCATGTAATTAATTCTAAAATATAGTTTATTTTAGCAATCCAAGCTCCAATTTTGCAAAGGAAACAGACATTTTCAGAACCGGATGGTCTATTTCAAGCGGTATTTTTGATTGTATTTCGCGTAAGCCCATCTCGGGATTATTTTTCACAAAAGTATGTACTTTTTCATAAAGTTCATCTGGTACAAACATATTTCTATCTATTGGATACGGTGCTTCTATTAATTCCACTACGTAATTTGCTGCCATTGATATATTATTGGCAAATAATCTTTTAGTTATATCTTCAAATGTTAGTCCAGTTTCTAATAATTTTAGGGCATCATTGGCTACTTTGGATACTTTTGGTTCTTTGGGATTCAGTTTTATCTTTTCTATTTCTATTAAAAATATCTTTGCAAATTTCTGTACGAATAATTGGCTGATACCAGATACCTTCTTTAGTTCCACTTCAGTTTCGGGCAGAGCATCCGCAATCTTTCTTAGGGCAACATCGCTGATAATACCGCGTGGCACTACTCCTGCGTTTTCTGCTATTTCTCTGCGAAGCGATACTAACTTACTGAATATGTGATTGCTGTCAACTTTTTCCATGTTAATTTATACTCCAACTAACTTATTAATTTTTACTTTACCAGAATTAGTTATTCTTATTGTTTTTGTTTTGTCGATGTCGATTAGACGTTTTAAGTTCAATTTTAAAACCACATTCTCAATTTCACCCTTGGTAAAATCACCGCAAGTACCCAAAAAATCTATATATTCATCTTGATTTTTTCGTAATTCTTTTGATAATTTGCCATTCAATATTGATGATATATCCTTAATGCTAAAAGTATTGTCAAATTCTGATATCATTCGCAATACTGTATCTTCTACAAATTTTGATTTATTAAATTTATTATTTAATGGCCTTTCGTTAGTACAACTACTGCATTTTTTGCAGGTTCCATCTACTTCTTTGTCGTCGAAATAGTTTAATATAAAATTTCTCTTACATTCTGAAGTATCTGCATACTCAATCACCTTATTCAATTTGTAATAAGCATATTCTCTTCTTTTCTGCAAATCGTTAAAATCAATCGTTAGCTCATTTTCATTTTCCAAAATATATTGATTTCCACTTGTTTCGTGGTTGTAATTCTTTATTTCGAATATTCCTGCAAAATTGAAGGCTCTGATTGCTTCATCAAGTACATCGCTCTTAATTTGGTGATTAATTAAAATAGATTTAACATCAATCGGTATGGTTCTTTGAAAAGCATCAGCAGGTGTACTTCTTAAGATTGCCTCGAGACAAATTTTGCGATTTTCATTAGTATTGCTGTAATATTCGGTCAATCGCTCTCTATCGGTTAATATTCTAATTGAAGCAAACTGATTGAAATTATCTTTAACCAAAATTTTGTTCCGTTCAAGTAGTTTAAGAATACTTTCGGTAGCTTTTAATGAAAGTCCCGTATTGTTGGCAAGTTCTGGCAAGGGTTGCAAATTGCCATCGAAAGTTGTTTTTTTAATATAACTAAACAATGTTTCGATATTGGTTCTTGAAGGATATGTACTATCAATAAAAAAATGTTGTAAATGTATATCTTCGGGTTGATAAAGCAATATGCAATTCGACTCCAAACCATCACGACCTGCGCGGCCTGCTTCTTGATAATATGATTCGATTGTTTGTGTAAAATCAACATGAATTACATTGCGAACATCAGCTTTATCTATACCCATACCAAAGGCATTGGTAGCAGCAATAATTTTAGTTTTGTCGTTCATAAATCTATTTTGAACGGACTCTCTAATTTGTTGCTTTAGCCCTGCATGATAGGATTCGATATTTATTTTATAGGACTTGAGCTCGTTAGTAAACTGTTCGGTTCGTTTGCGGGAACCACAATAAATAATGGTTGACCCCATTTTTGTTTCAGAGATTATGTCAATAATTCGGTCAATTTTAAATTTTGTATTCTCTGTAACATAATTCAAATTTGGCCGATCGAAACCTTTTACAAATTTATTGCAATTAGATAAATTCAAAGTTTTGGCAATATCCGTTTGTACTATGTCTGTTGCGGTAGCAGTTAATGCAATGACAGGGACTCTGTCTATAAAGTCAAAAATTTTAGAAATATTTAAATAAGAGGGGCGGAAGTCATGACCCCATTCCGATATACAATGAGCTTCGTCAACAGCTACAAACGATATATCAAGTTTGGTTAATAGCTTCAGAAAAATTTTGCTTTCGAGTCTTTCTGGAGCCACAAATATCATTTTATACTCATTTCTTCGGGCTGCCTCAAATCTGTTAATTACTTCGTTATAGTCCAAAGTACTGTTAATCAGAGCAACAGGTATGCCGTTGGATAGGAGAGAATCGACCTGATCTTTCATCAGAGCAATCAACGGTGATATGATTATGGCAGTTCCAGGCATCACTAATGCAGGTAGTTGATAACATAAAGATTTACCACCGCCTGTTGGCATTACAACAAGAGTATCACTGCAATTAATTACAGAGCTGATGATTTCTTCCTGGCCTGTTCTAAATTCATTGTAACCGAAGTACTGCTTCAGATATTGTCTTAATCCACTCATCCTATTGATTGGTATATTTTTAAATACATATATGTCCCTAATGTTCAAAAATAATCATTTTTTTCCGAACTGAAATAATATATATTTTTTAGATAAAAGCTAAATAATTGAGGAATATTTCCGATATTTACATTATGATTAAACGAAAAGCCAATAAAGATGAAGGACATAATACAGGTTCAGATAGATATTTGATAACCTATGCAGACCTAATAACACTATTACTTGGATTATTTGTTGTTTTCTATGCCTCTGCACAAGTTGACCAAGAAAAGTTTAAAGATTTTTCTGCAGCATTTTCAGAATTTTTCAAAGCAAAGGATGATAAAGTAATAATGGGGGGTGATGGTGTATTAGAAGGGCATAAAAAGGGGGTGCCACAACCCATACTGACGCCGGTTACTCCAAAATCTTTAACAGAAATAGAGCAAGATTTGAAACAAAAACTATCCAATCTTGTTAAAAATAATAGCATCTCTTTGATTCAGGAAGATTCTACTTTAAGAATAAGCCTATCAGAAAAGCTACTTTTTAACTCTGGAAGGGCAGAACTTGAGGCTTCGGGTAAAACGGCACTTGATACAATTGGCAATATTCTCAAAACTACTGCTTATGTATTATTTGTAGATGGGCACACGGATACCGATCCAATCAGGACATTTCAGTTCGAGTCAAACTGGCATTTGTCAGTTGCACGTGCAACAAATGTTGCCTATCATTTGATAAAGGATGATGTACCGGAATTTAATATTGTCATCAGAGGTTTTGGCTCGCAAAGACCAATTGCAGATAATACAAACGAGCTTGGAAAGTCGCTTAACAGGAGAGTTGACATACTATTAGTTGCACCTGATAATCTTACTCCATCTAAAAATGGATATATTGACATTAAATAATAGTATTAAATATGCATTTTTTTTATATATTTGACAAATTTAAATTATTGATATTATGAATAGTATTACTGAGAACGATGTTATTATTAAAACTCCACACTTTGGGGAGTTGCATGTCAGCAAGGAACAAATCTTCCATTTCGAACATGGAATGCTTGGTTTCGAGGATTTAAACCGATTTGTAATTGTTAGTGCAGAGGAATCTGCCCCTTTTAAATGGCTGATATCTATCGAAAGACCTGAAATTGGATTTCCATTGCTTAGTCCCTGGCTAATTGATTTGAATTATGCACCCGGGCACGGTTATGACGTAGATAAGCAGGCATTTTTTGTGGTTATCACCTTAGAAGATGAGCGGGGTAAAATGACTGCAAACATGAAAGCTCCCGTGATTTTGGATACTGAAAGTCTAATTGGAATACAGATAATATTGCCATTTGACAAATATTCTACGAATTTTATAATAGAAGAAAAATAAACTATTTAATTAATTAATATGCTCGTTTTATCAAGAAAAATTGGAGAAGTGATTACGATTGGTTCGTCAGTAACTATAACCGTACTGGGAGTAGATAGAGGTATTGTAAGAATTGGTATCGATGCCCCCAAATCAATACCCGTTCACCGTAAAGAAATTCACGACAAAATTGTTGAAATAAACAAACAGGCAGTAAAATCTGAATTTAGTGCTCTTAAGAAAGCCATTTCTAAAAGTAAAATATTCCAGAAGTCCGATTCTAACGATAAAAATATGAACGAAAAAGTATTAAACTTCTCGGACTCTAATTCCGATACTAAAAAATAAATGGTGTGCAATGATTGAATATTCTGCTTTGATAATTGATGATGATATTTGGATGCAAAGAATTTTATCCAAAACTGTTACAAGTTATGGGTTCAAAAAAAATTATCTTGCAGGTAACGGTATTGAGGGGATTGCATTAGCCATTGAACACAAACCAAATGTTATTTTTCTGGATATTATGTTGCCCGAAATATCCGGTCATTTAATCATTAGAATTTTAAAGAGAATTCATATCACAAAGCAAATACCAATATTTATGGTTTCGGCACTATCTGACGTCGAAAATCTTGGACTTACAGTGAAATACGGTGCTTCGGGATATATTACTAAACCTTTTACAAGAATTACCATTTACGAAAAATTATTGGATGTATATGGTAAGCAAAACTTGGATAAAATTATTCAAGGTCAGCCCATTGATGATATGCAAGAATATAATGCACCTTTAGAATTGATAACACAAAAAGAAGAAGATGAATTGATTCTGAAAACGAAACCTGATTTTAATTCGAATTTTTATTCTGATAAAGAAAACTCGAGCAAGCCGGCAATCAAGCAAGACAAATTTTCACAACACTATCAGGAAGATGAGAAGAAAAGCCTTGAGGCAATTAGAAAGATGCTATTAAAAAACTAACTTAAAATTATGATTATTAATTTTTCCCTTGTTAATGAATTATTTCGTGGATTTCATATCCAAAGGTGGAACGACCGTATTCGTCCGATGGATTTGATTGAAATGGACAAACACGCCCATAAAATGATAATTGCCTATGTGCTTGCCAAATACGAAGAAAAAGCTGGTCAATCAATTAATTGGCAAAGTCTTATT
>CAYUZZ010000023.1:0-13386 GCA_964449505.1 uncultured Hyphomicrobiales bacterium
GAGGCAAGTGTCAAATCTCTTTTCGCAGAAATCTTATCTGCGATATTGCCATAACCGTAAGGTGAATACCCATAATATTCCGGTAATCTTATAATAGCGTATTTTGTTAGAATAGATTTGCACAAATTTTCAACGGCAAGCATTGTTTTGCCCATAAAATTGATTGGCTTCTGTATTTCGTTAGAATTATAAGGACCTTTAGCTCCATCAAATACGTATTCGGAGGAAAATGCAATTAGGAATGTATCGTTTACTACGCATGCTCTGGTTAAATTTTCCATAAAAGTAACATTATCAGACCAATATTGCTGTTTTATGCTGTCGTCATAGTTGCTATTTTCACGAAAGATACAATTAATAATTACATCTGGATTGTTCCGGAAAATTAATTTTTTCATATTTTTTTTGTCAAATATATCTTTGCTGATTATGACGTTATCATTCAAACTATAATATTCATCTTCCTTGCTTATTATTGGGATTAAATTATGGTCGGTTTCTCTTTCCATAAAATTGTAAATATTCCAACCAATTGGCGTGTCAGCCCCTATTATCAAGATATTTTTCATTTTGTTTCACGTGGAACTATTTTAAAATTAATTTAAATCTATTTCAAATATAAAGATATTATTGACACGTCGGAAGCAGAAACACCAGATATACGAGATGCCTGCCCCAATGATGCAGGTTTTATCTTTATTAGTTTTTCTTTAGCTTCACCAGATAAAGAGACTAATCTGTTATAATCAAATTTAATGGGTATCATTTTATTCTCGTTTTGCAAAAAATAATCGACATCTTTCTTTTGCCTGCTGATATATCCCTCGTATTTAATCTCTATCTCTATTTGATTAATGGATAAATTATCCTTTAATAAACTAATTAGAGTACCTGTCAACCCTTCTTTTATTTCCAGTAGTCTCTTTAATGATACTTTAGCTCTTTTTACCAACGATACAGCATCTGTTGAAGAAATAATTTCGCTTTCTCCTATTTCTTTAAAATAGGGATTTACTTCGTCGGGTTTCAATTTTAGAATCTTTAAATTTTCTATGAACTCATTTATTTTATTATATCTATCATTTACATAATTGAATATTTCTATTGGTATAAGTCCCACCCTTTCCCCATGTTTCATCAATCTTTCGTCTGCATTATCTTGTCGTAACAATAAGCGATATTCTGCCAAGGAAGTAAAAATTCTATAAGGCTCTTCGGTACTTTTATTTACAAGGTCATCTATTAGGACACCTATGTATGCTTCATTTCGTTTAAGCACCATACTTTCTTCACCTTTTATTTTAAGTGCAGCATTTATTCCAGCTATCAACCCCTGTGAGGCTGCTTCTTCATATCCTGAAGTGCCGTTTATTTGTCCCGCAAAAAACAAACCTTCTACTGATTTTGTTTCTAATGTAAATTTTAGTTGATATGGAAAAAAGAAATCATATTCTACTGCATATCCTGGACGAAGGAATTCTGCATATTCTAATCCGCTTATGGAATGAATTCCTTCAATTTGTATATCCAATGGTAAACTTGTAGAAAATCCATTTACGTAGATACTTTCCGAATATAAAGCTTCTGGTTCTAATAATATCTTATGAGAATTCCTTTCTGCAAATCTATTTACTTTATCCTCAATCGATGGGCAATACCTTGGTCCAACTCCATCTATCATTCCAGAAAACATTGGGGAATCTGCAAATCCTTTTCTTAATATATTATGTGTTTGCTCGCTTGTGTTAGTGCCATAGCAAACAATTCTGTTTTTTACATTTTTTGTACGAAAGGAAAATGGCACTGGCATAATATCTCCAGATTCAATTTCCAATTTTGAAAAATCAATTGTGCTTTTTTTAATTCTTGGTGGAGTACCAGTTTTAAGTCTTCCACGTTCAAATCCATAACTATCGAGCATATCTGATATTTTATCTGAGGATGATTCACCAATTCTACCACCTTTAGTAACATTCTTGCCCGTATATAGCTTACCATTAAGGAATGTGCCAGCACACAATACAAGTGCTTTTGTGAACAATGTTTCTGCTTTATCTGTAATGACACCCTTTACTCTATCATTTGATATTAAAACCTCCTCTGCGGTACCCTGTATTAGGGTGATATTTTTATTTTGCGATAGAAGAGCATAAACATAAATTGGATATAAGTCTTTATCAATTTGTGCTCGAGGCGACCAAACCGCAGGACCTTTGGATTTGTTTAGCATTTTGAAATGAAGCCCGGCTCTATCAGCAAGGCGTGGCATTAATCCCCCCAATGCATCTATTTCCTTCACCAGATGCCCTTTTGCCGAACCTCCAATTGATGGATTGCAAGAGGGGCGTCCCATAGCTTTCAAGTCCATCGAAAGTAGGGCAACTTTTAGTCCCATATTCGCCCCAGCAGTGGCTGCCTCTATACCTGCATGCCCTCCACCAACGACGACTATATCAAATTTATCATTTCCCATACAAAGAGTTTACTAAACTGTTCTAAATAATTAATTTTAAAATCCTTTTAAAATGTTCCACGTGGAACTATTTTCCAATACAAAAATTCGAGAATATATGTTCCAAAACTTCTTCATTCCAGGTCTCGCCCGTTAATTCGCCAAGTATTTTCACTGATTTTCTGACATCCATAGCAATAAATTCATTCTCGTAATTATCTTCTAATGATTTTAAAGCTAATTTCATAAATTCGGCAGCCGTCTTTAATAATAACGAATGTCTTTGATTAATCAAAATATCACTCGTGCGTTCAACGGACTCCTTTGCAAGTTTATAAACATAGTCCTTCAATTCTTCCATGCCTATATTATTCTTTGCTGAAATATACAAGAGCTTACTCGAATTATTATCGCTATTATGGGCTATCATATCTATTTTATTCTGAACAATAAGCAACTTTGTATTTGTGTATTTTGTTGCAATTTTTTCCATCAACTTATCAGAATTAGTACTACCCATTGCGATATCGTTTATACAAAGGATAAGATTTGATTGCTCCAAAATTGATTCTGCTAATTTAATCCCTTCAATTTCTATTGTATCTGTAGTATCACGTAGCCCTGCAGTGTCAGTTAACCGTATGGTAATATCATTGATATACAAATTTTCTTCAATGTAATCGCGAGTTGTACCAGGAATAGGGCTTACTATTGCTCTGTCTCTTTCTAACAATCTATTGAAAAGTGTTGATTTGCCAGAATTTGGATAACCAACAATGCCAACAAAATATCCTGAACGCATTATTTCTGAACTTACATAAGTATCTGCAAGTTTATTGCAGTAGTTTATCGCAGATTCGATTTTACTTTTGATTTCCCATTTGGGAATAAGTTCGATTCCTTCATCAGAAAAATCTAATTCCAATTCGAGCAATCCTGCAACATCGAGCAATTCTTTTCTCAATAATTTCAAACTGGAAGTAAAATTTCCATTTAATTGCCTTGCTGCTGTATGAATACCTGCTACAGTATTGGTATGTATTATATCGGCTACTGCCTCTACTTGCATCAAATCTAACTTTCCATTAAGGAATGCTCGTTTGGTAAACTCGCCAGCAGTTGCGGCTGTAGCACCATTTAATAAAATAATTGATATTATTTGATTTGCTAGAAGAAAGCCTCCATGACAGCCAAATTCAACAACATTTTCCCCGGTATATGAATTAGGGGCTCTGAATACAGATGCTGTAACCTTATCTATCAAGTTGCCATCGCTTAATATCTCGCCATAATGAATAGTATGTGTTTTGCAGTCTGACAATTTAATTTTTCCACTGAACACCCTGTCTGCAATTAGAAAAGCGTCATCGCCACTTAGTCTGATAACCGATAAGCCTCCTGTACCGGGCGGTGTTGCCAATGCTGCTATAGTTCTATTCATAAATATTGGGAAACAATTAATCAAATATCACATATAGAAGAATATTAACACATTTTATTTAATATTATATTATTATGGCATATTAATTGATTTATATTTGAAGCGGATAATAGTATGTTTGTCGTAATTTTATAGTGTAATTATAGGAATTTAAAATGAAATATGGATTATCTTTACGTAAGGCAGAGGGTATAATTCCCCATACTTTACCCAATCCATTAAAATTAAATCTGGGTTGCGGAAGGGATATAAAGCCCAGCTTTCTCAATTTAGATTTATATTCCGATAATCCTGAGGTAATATATTGTGATGTCAGAATTCTTCCCTTTGCGGATAACTCCGCTGATTTAATTATTGCCAACGATATTCTGGATACTTTCTCTCATAGAGAAATTGATGCAATTCTTAAAGAATGGCGTAGAGTATTAAAATCTGATGCTGAAATTCTAATAAGAGTTCCTAATCTTAAAGCACAGGTAGAAACTTACCTTAGTGGCGAATGGGATGCAGATGTTGCATCGTATATGCTACTTGGTGCACAGACAAATCCTGTTGACTACCGTTGTGCCGCATTCGATATTAAGTCTATTTCTGCTAAATTATTAAAAGCCGGCTTCACTATCAACGATATCCAAGAGTTGATTTATTCGCAGGATAGGGGCTTTCTTAACCAGAAAATTACTATCAAAGCAGTAAAAGTTAATTCTTTTGCTCCTAATGTCACTGATACCAAAGCAGATATTCCGAACGAATACATTAATGCACCGACAAACGATATTAACAAATCATTCGAAGCAATATCTGTGGAAGAAACTGAAGTTTTGGAAGAAGAATTGGACTATTCTTTCCTTTTGGAAGATAATAAAAGTGATAAAGACGCTATCGATATTGATAGATTTATAATTGATGACGAAAATCCAATTAAGAAAATAGATAATGTAAATTTTGATTATCGCAATTATGATGATTACGATTTGGATTTACTTGAAGAAATAGTTACTGGACAGCCCAAAAGCGTAGCATTAGATAGTACTGCCTCCGATATTAATGCGCCACAATTGAATATAGTTTGGGAAGGTTCCCAGTTTGTATATCATTCCTTGGCACTTATCAACCGTGAGCATTGCTATAATATTATCAAAAGTGAAGTAGCAGAATTAACCATTATTCCCTACGAACCAGATACATTCGACTTTACTCAAAACGATAAATATAATTTACTTGCTTCTAAAGATATTCGTTACAAACAAGAACCTTCTAAAAATATTAGCCAGTTGCCCTATTGCTGGATTAGACATCAGTGGCCTCCCAAAACCGAAGCACCAAAGGGAGCTAAATGGATAATTATGCAACCGTGGGAATTTAGTTGCCTAAGAAAGGATTTTGCAGATTTATTTGCACAGGCGGACGAAATATGGACACCATCGAATTTCTCAAGAATATCATTCATAAATTCTGGAATAGATGGCAATAAAATTCAGGTGATACCCAATGGCATCAATCCTGATATTTTCTCTCCTTCCGGTTTAAAATACAATCTCAATTCGCAAAAAAAAGTCAAATTATTGTTTGTTGGTGGCACCATATTCCGCAAAGGAATAGATTTATTATTAAGAGCATTTGTTCGTGTATTTAATAGTTCCGATGATATTTGCCTCGTAATTAAAGATATAGGCGGAAAGACATTCTATAAGGGACAAACAAGCTTTAAAATGATAGAAGAAATACAACATTTGGCAAATGCTCCCGAAATTATTTATATTGATGATGAATTGTCAGAGTACGAAATGGCTGCTCTGTACCGTGCTTGCGATGTATTTGTTTCGCCATATCGTGGGGAAGGATTCTCCCTTCCAACTCTGGAAGCAATGGCTTGTGGTTTGCCCGTAATTGTAACCGAAGGTGGTCCAACTGATGATTTTGTTGATGAGGCATTTTCTCTAAAAGTTAAATCCGTGAAGCGCTCAATTGGCAATGATATTGATGGACATCCATTTGTAGAAGAAGCTTATCTGCTCGAACCCGATATTGATGACTTGACAGAAGCTCTGCTAAGAATTAAAATACTTAGAACTAATTTGAAAAGTATGGGTATGCTTGCCCAATATATTGCCCGCACCGATTGGACTTGGGAACGTGCAACTATTAAATTGTTAACAAGGTTGGATTATTTATATGGTACTAATATGGCGAAAATAACTGAAAAGAATATGAGAATATTCGAAGATGCCTCCACCATCGCTGGCGAAGCAGAAGCGAATTATATAGGTGGCGATTACGAAGCTGCAGAGAATTTATTCCTCCAAGCTATAAAGCTGGAAGATATTAGCAAAGAATACAAATTGCATTCTCTGCACAGATTAGCCGTTATCTTTATTAATCAGAATGACGAAAAGCAATACGAAAGTATGCTCAAAATGGCTATTGGAATCGTAGATAAACACCCCGATACAATTTATGTTCAAGTAATTAAACTTGCATCAGAAAATAGGAACGTGGAAGCAATAAATCTGCTATCCAAATTAGTTGATGAATGGGAACAGAATATTGAGAAATCTACTCTCGGATATACAGCTGATGATTTGTTAGTGTTGCTGGGTGATTTATTCTATTCTGAAGGTGATAGCGATACAGCACTTAAAGTTTACACAGCCGCCCTGAAGCTAAATAATAATAACGAATATGCTTGCTACGGGGCAGGTATTTGCTTCCGCGACTCTGGAATAAACGACCATGCAAAAACAATGTTGGAATGGGCGATTAATCTTAATCCTGATTTCGCACTTGCCCAAAAAGCATTACAGGACATTTGATTTCGTGTTAATTAATTGATAATTATACCATTTGGTTCTGTTTAGTATTATAGAAGATTCGGAATAATTATGTATAAATAAAGTTAGGATTACGCCAAGTAGCGAGCCTACATACACATCTGCAAAGAAGTGCTGTGCTAAATAAACTCTTGATATGGCAACTATTAATGCTAAAAGAAAATATACAAATTTAACATATTCATTTTTGCTAATCATTGCAAAGAATAAATATATTGTAAAAGCTGATGTACTATGACCCGAAGGCATACTGTACCACTGATACACCGATACACCATCAACTAAATTCAAATGAATGCTATTTGCAAAATAGGAAATTGGCCTTGCATCGTTTACGATATGCTTCAATATCTGGGCAACTGCTCCAGTAGCCAAAAACAAAATTAATCCCTCCAAAAAGTATTTAAACCTAAACATACCCATAATTATTATAATTACTGCAAAGTAATAACCCTCCCCAAGCATTGTTGCATATTTAAAGAAAATATCAAAAAAAGGATTGTGATATTCGTTTATCAAAAGTAGAATATCACCCTTTTTAGTAATACTCAGAAATAGTGCACCAATAATAAGATAAATAAAGTAAGGAAAAAAAAAGGAATAATTATCGTGAATTCTTTTTCTCATTTTTTTCATTTTCTTCCTTTTCTATTCTTTTTAATAATTTCATTTTTATTTTAGCCTGCTGATGAATGTGCTCTCTTTTTTCTAAATCAATTTTATACCTGAGACGATTCTCTAAATCTCCCAAAATATTAAAGGCTTCATTAATCAAAGTAAATTTGACTAACGATAATTCGTCATTTTCATTACGGTCCGGATGATATTTTTTTGCTAACTTGTAATAAGCTCTTTTTATGTCATCAGCAGAAGCTGTATTATCCAAACCTAATATTTTATAATAATCAATATATTTCATAAATCGAGAATTTAAACAATGGGAGACGTTTTTTAATTCATTTTTATAAATCTTTTTTTACAATTTTTAGACACCGAAACTCCGCTACTGGTGTGGGTTTTCGGAGCGACCTTCACAAATGGCTTATACGGGACTTTTATACAACTTGGAGTAGTTAGGTATGGGTCATTTTTCCTTAGCGTCAGCTAATTCTTAGTTAACGCTAATATTAACGTTTTTTAATTCATTCGCAATTTTTAGATTTATTTTAATAATTAATAATTACTACTTGATACAACGGAAATAATAGAATCATAAGCTCCAAGTTCTACTTGACGATAATAAACAAATGCTAAATATGTATGACCTGAATATGCAGTATTACCTTCGTAATAATCGAAAGAGAATTTTTCCAATCTATTTTTTTCTTGGTTAAAGGTTCCCAAGCCATACAGATAATTATGCCTGGCACGCTTTACCCAATTACGGCACTTGTATAAACGATTTTTTTCGTCATAATACATTAACCAGCTTCTATCCGGTTTCCAATTATTAAATGAACCAGAAATAAAAACATCTTTTGTAGTAAGATAAGATTCTGGGTCGAACACAAATTCGAGATATACATAGTCATCATTAGAACTTCCCACAAAATCGCTCACCATAACCCCATCATCATCTCTTTCATTAAAACTACCGCCACGTGATATGTCGGATAATGGCAGACGTATAGGGTCGTTGGAGCGAGGGAATACAGCTGTATTGGTCATATTCAATACCCGATAGCCATTCTCTGCTGGCACCCCCTCCAGTCTGAATCTCTTTTCATAACTTGAAAACCCAGAAATCATCGTCCTTAATGTAAAATTATAAAGATAGGCATAATTATCTATATTACGGTCACGACTACATACAAACGGTTCGTAATATCTATTCATTCTATAATAAACTACCGAATGCATTCTATCATCAAAAAATGGTTCTTGCGATGTAACGATGGTCTCGAGAATAAAACCTGTGTTTGTAACCTTATATTGTATGTCGTAGAAATCAGTGTACATCAGCAATCTTGAACTTGCCTGTGGTTTGACTACAAAGAATCTACATTCGCCAAAAGGGACACTATCATTATCCATCAAATAAAGAACCGCTTTATAATTACCTGAATACTCAAATTTGTTGGTCGGTCCTGGCACTTTAACCTTCCCCCTGTAAGAATAATAATCATCAAGAAAAGTGGCAGAAGTCCAATCAATTATAGTAGTTCTGTTAGTAATAGCATTTTGTATAAAAGCATTCTCGGTTTCGTTCCAGTTTACATCGCAATGTACATAACGCACATACATTGCTGGTGGAACATTTGCAGAAATATCAAACTCTAAAGTAAGATACTCGAAAGCTGTAGCCACAGAATACATATTCTTTTCATCTCTTATTTGAAGTATTGGAGGATTCTTTTCGTTAATTTCTCCATATATTCTTATAAATCTTAATTCTGGAGGTATATTTACCTTAGTGGAATCCTTTGTAGCCTTGCCTCCAAACTCAAAACCAGCACATGAATTTGATATTAGTAAAATTATAGGAATAATCAAAAGAAACAATATTTTATTTAAACTTGAAAGCAACATATCTCGGTTGAAACAATTCATAATATTAAATTTTCGTCCTATCCAAAATATAAAACAACCTCAGCTTTATCAAACTGAGGTCGAATTAAAAAATAAATAGACTTAATGTGCAAACTACATTTTATATATAAATTAATAGTACTGCTCTTCTTCATCATCGTTATAGAAATATTCTTCGTTTATCATATCCTCGTATTCGGGCCATAAATCTTCCATTCCCTCTACCAACTCGTCGTTATCCTCCAGCTCCATCAGGTTATCTATCACCTGCTGTGGACAAGCAGCCCTATTTGCATAATCCAGCAATTCTTCCTTGGTTGCAGGCCAAGGAGCATCTTCGAGCGTTGCTGCTAATTCTGGTGTCCAGAACATATTAATTGCCTCCTGTTTCCTAAATTTTTTTAATAATTTTCAATTTAATTGTTTTTAAATACCCAAAAACAAGTTTATTTACATTACTTTTGTGTAATTATCGTGCTAATCCGATTTCTATTTTATTATATTTTATTAATTTTCATAAATTTCATTTTTTATTATGCTCTCCGCTTCCTTAAGTGTATTTTCTAAAACTTTATTTACTATTACATAATCAAATTTGATTGACTCTGCTATCTCCATCTCTGCCCGTGACAACCTTTTTGCAATTTGCTGTTCGCTTTCGGTTTTACGATTACGCAGCCTATTTTCCAATGTAGCCATATCTGGTGGAGCAAGGAACACAAGCAAACTCTCGCTTGGAAAGGCTTTCTTAATTGATAAGGCACCCTTTACATCTACATCAAATATTAATTTGTAATTTTCATCTACAGCTTTCTGTAGTTCACTCGTCAGAGTTCCGTAATAATTACCAAAGATTTCTTCATACTCAATTAGTTCGCTATTCTCGATTTTTTCTACAAACTCGGCTTTTGTCAGGAAATAATAATCTTTCCCAAAAGTCTCTCCGGTACGCATTGCCCGTGTGGTTGCAGATACCGAAAATTTAATCTCAGAATGCATTGTCATCAGATGTTTTGCCACTGTGGATTTGCCCCCGCCGCTTGGAGAGGAAAGCACTATAAATAATTTATTTGCCATTCGCCGACCCTTTTCTAAGTTCAGGATTCTGTTCTTTCTTTATCAAATATTTCAATTTAGAATTTAAACCTTTAGTAGCAGTGTTATTTTTTAATTCTAAATATAATTTTTCTCTAAGAAATTCTGGTAAGGGAAAAATCATATTACGAAGCTCTTTATTACTTTTATCGGAAAAATCTAAAACTGCGAAAAACGGAATTAGCTGTAATTTGTTGTAATTACTTATTTTAGAATTAACTAACTGAAACAATAAATTCGTGTTGATTGCCGGATTTTTAAGCAATCCTTTCATTGCCGATTGGGATACTATTGCAGAGCTATCCGAAAGATAGTATATTGCAGATTTCAATAAATTGTCATTTTTTGCAGAAAGAACATAATGATAACAAAATTCTGATTGCAATAATGGCGGCATTCCTATTACATTTGGCAAAACTTGCTCGAATAGCAAAGTATCGTTTACATATAATTTCAAATTATCTAATAAAATACTATAATTATCTACCTTGCTCAAATCTTCATCGAAATAATTAGCAATATTTGTAAGTAATTTTTTATCACTGACACTTATACTTGAATCGATTACGCTGTCGCTTACAGTAAAAGTATTGATTCTGCCAATTCCACTAATATTACTTTTCGTAATTGTTGATATTTCAATATCATTTACATTTTGATATATATTAGCACCCTTTGTGTCATATAAAATGGATACATAATCAGAAACATCAGAATTAATATACTTGCCGCTATACTTATCATTACCATTTAAATCAATCAACATTGTACTTGCAAAATTTGCAGCTATTGCTTGCGAAAATGACTTAAGCACATAACTGTCGTTTCCATCGGAGTCAATCAGAAATGAGAATGAACCACTATGGGCAGAAGCCTGAGAAAATCGGTCAGCCGAATAAGAATCGTCACCCAATTTATCAATCAAAGCACCAATTCCACCCTTAGCAGAAAAACCTTGGGAATAAGCTTCTGAATGGTATTTATCGTCGCCATTTGCATCAATTAACAAACCGACACCGCCCGCGCCCGTCATAGGCATTCCAGCAGCAGACCCTTGACTAAGGTAAGAGAGGTTGTGAATCAATTTGCCACTTTGTTGGGAAATTCCACTTGCATAAGTATCTAAGCCATTTAAATCGTTTAATAAACCAAACCCACGACTTAGTCCTGTACCTTGTGATATATTTTCCGAAATATAGTTGTCGCTTCCCTTATCATCACGCAATATGCCTATACCATAGAATCCTACACCCTGGGTGAACTTACCACCTTTATATACATCATTTCCATCAAAATCTTCCAATATACCAACGCCAAAATAGGCAGATCCGAGAGAATAATTTTTTGCTGTATATTTATCATTACCTGCATAATCAAACAACATGCTTATCCCAAAAAATGAAGCACCAAATGAATAATCCCCACCAATATATTCATCATTACCAGCAATATCTACAATAAAACGAATTGGCGAATAATATGACAATTGCTGAGTAGTACTACTAAAATTATACTTATCATCGCCACCAAGGTCTATGATAACTATAAAATTACCTTCATATTTATCATCTCCAGTTCCACCGATAGCAATTTTACCATATTTAGTATCTATAATAGTAGTTGTTACCGATTTCTTTGTCTCGTCAGGTAAATTTCTTAATCTCTGATTTAATTGAATGATTTGATGATAAAGCGACGCTGCCAAATCAAATATTCTACTTTTGTCGATGATTTTTCCAAATTGATAAACCTTATTTTGCTTTGCAAGGTCGTCAGCCTTGTCCGTTAATAAATGTAGTTCGTTATTAGCTATTAATTGATTTGCCAGATTAATAAAATAGTTTACAGTATCTTTTTCTTGTTGTAAGGCATCTTTTAGTATATTGGCATTTGTATTAATGTAAAGATTCAGATATGGCCTTATCACAAGTCCACTTTGAAAACTTAATAACGAATCTAAATTAGTATTAAAATTAATATTCATCACATTGCTACTGACAGAACTAGTAAGTGGGATATCTTCAATCTGTTTGAATCCTAATATATCAACCATCTTTTTAAAAAACAAATTATCTAAAGACTTATCTATTGAATAAAATTCCTTTATTAGATTTCGAGCAGCATCAATTGGATTTCTACGATTATTTTTACTTATATTTAATTCATTTATAAAGTCAAATTTTATGTCGGAAGGAATACTTAAATCGCTACGGTGCAATTCGCTACGCAATAGCAACGAATCGACCTTCTCTGGAAATTCATCTATTGGACTTCCAAAAGATAAATTATAGAGTACAAACAGCAAAATTAATGAATAATACAAAATAAATCTACTACACATTATTTATAAAAGTTCCTAAATTAATCATAATAAAAATTAATATAGCAAATATCTTACCGCAAATTAAAAAATAATTCAAAATATGATATTAATTAAGAATTCTAAATTTTGAATTGCAAAATTAGAACTTTAAATTCGAATAAAATAAAATAATATTTAAAATCACCTGTTATTCTCAATGATTTATCTGACCGGCATCTCCAATTTAGATAAACACCAAAAATGTTGGATTGAAAATTTTCGCAATAATTTGTTTTGATTTTGCCCTTATTGAAAGATTTATGAACTAAATCCAAACAACAGGAACAATGACTATCTATGATATTTAAAAAATCCCATAAATACTTTGCAAACCGACACATTAGAAATAAATATTACAGAAAGAACTTATGAGAAAATCTTAAGTTCTTTTTTTATATGTCATGAGCCCATATTACCATATATTAATTTGTGTGATATGTAAAATTTAACTAAATTTGCATATCATTTATTGAGAGTACGTAGATAAATGATAGAAACTTTGTAATACTCATAAATGCCTTACAAGGGTAGATATACGAAATAGATACAAAACATTCGCAAAAGCTACCAAAAAGTGTGCAAAAGCCAAATAAAATCTACTAAAATAGACAGTTGCGGGTATCAAGAAGTTAGGCGTAATGCTAAAAAAGACATAGCGTGGCACATTTGACAGATT
>CAYUZZ010000024.1:0-13247 GCA_964449505.1 uncultured Hyphomicrobiales bacterium
ACCAAAAATTCCAGGTTGTTGTCCTGTAACTATAAATATACAATTATCATCTTTTTCGAATAGTTGCATATTTTCAGTTTGCTTACTTGACAATTCAATGGTCCGCATCGAGTTAATTATACATTTGTGAGTAACTTCACGGAGAGTTAATGTTTCGGAAATTCTTTTTCTAAAAAGGTCGTCTTTATTTTCAATAAAATTGGAGGGAAGGAATTCTTTCAACAAACTAATTTCTCTTGAAAAATCAGAAAATAAATCTGAGAAATGTCCTATCGAGTCAAATTTTGTACTTTTTATCATATCGTTTTAATAAATTTAATATGACAATTGTAATTTAAATTTCTTTTATATGGATATTTTTGCGAAGATTTTTTTGTTGAAAGATTCAATTTCAATCAAAATAGTATTCTTGTCAATTTTGGCTACCTTGCCTGTATAACCTTTTAATAAACCGTCGCTAATTGTAATTTCCTCCCCCAATTCAGGAAGTCCATCTACAATCTCTATCTTGGTTTCAGTTTTGAGTAATTTATCAAATAGTTCTATGTCCTTATCTCTTATGGAGGCTGGCTGTCCATTAAAATGGATATAATTTACCACACCTCTTATATTAAGTACTTTTAAAGATTCTATTTTAGAAATACGAGCAAATACATAAGATGAAAAAACAGGAATTTCGACCTTTTGTTTTCTGTCACTCCATTGCCTGACAGTTTTTTTCAATGGAAGATAAGCCTCAAAACCAGCATCTAAAAGATTTTTAAAAGCAATCTTTTCGAATCTGCTCCTGGTATAGAGTGGAAACCATTTTTTTTCTAGAGTATCATCCATTTTTTTACATTTCCAAAATTTGTTTACATTACTCCGATTTATAAAGTCTTTCATTGTCCTGAATATCCATCCACATAGCAAATAAAAGAGATTGGAACGCAGTTATGAGCAGGAAAGAAAATATCAGCAATTTTTGGTCTGTAAAGGAAATACCTTCAATAAACATCGAAAAGAACAAATCAATTCCTAATGGTGCTGCAAACAAAGTAAGAATAAAAGCAAGATGATACAACAAAAACAGGGGATGAAAATCTCTGAATAAATACTTGAAATATAATCGTTTAAAAAAACTTCTCAATAGAAGTAAAGATATTGTAGGTATAACTTTTGAAATTTTCATTTTAGATTGTTCGCCCACATTGTAAATTGGCTTTATCTCAACCTCTTTTAGAGTACACATAGCGATATTTAATTTAACGAGCATATCGTTAGGCATACCATAACTATTATAAATCTCGTGAAGCCTGATACTGTTTATCCCTCTTTTTGAAATTGCTGTATATCCTGTTTGTGTGTCGGATACGTGCCAATATCCAGATGCAATTTTAGTAAGAATAGACAGAACAGAATTGCCCAGAAATCTTATTTTGGGAATTACGAGTAAAGCACTTCTATGAATCAGTCTATTTCCTTTTACATAATCAATATTATTATTGACAACGGGCAAACAAATATCCTCAAGTTCATCGGGGTCCATTTGTCCATCGCCTGCCATTACAGCAGTACAGTCAATATTATGGTCTTTTGCCCAATTGTAACCTGAAGCGATTGCCGCACCTACACCACCATTTTTCAAGTGATTGATTAATATAATTCTATCTTGTTCAGTTGAGTTGATTACTTGGGATTCCGTGAAATAACTAAGTTCTTTTTCTTGTTGTTCTTGTGCAACCATCTCGGCATTATTGAAGCGTGTTCTCTTGATAGTAAATTTTGTATTGATAATTTCGTTTGTATAATTAAATTGAGAATTTAAATAAGAAAGTACTACTTCTGATGTTCTGTCTGATGAACAATCGTTTACAATAATGATTCTATCTACAAAGTCGGGCATTGATTCTATAACCATCCCAATTTGCTTTTCTTCGTTGTAACTTGGTACTACTACTGCTATTGATTTGTTGTTTATCATTATTATTTACTTTTATCTATGAGTGATACAAATATAAGGAGTTTTACTGATATTTAAAAATATAGTTAAATGTAATTGTAAAATTAATAATCCACAAATAACATAAAATTTCTTATGCTCTCGGATGGAAAGTTTTATGAACTTCTTTGATAAATTCTCTATCAATATGAGTATAAATCTGAGTGGTGGATATATCGGAATGCCCCAACATTTCCTGAACTGCTCTAAGGTCTGCACCACCTTCCAATAAATGAGTAGCGAATGAATGGCGGAATGTATGCGGATGCATATTTGCTATGCCTGCTGAATCTGCATAATTCTTTACTATCTTCCATATTCCCATTCTTGTGAATTGTTTTCCTCTCAAATTTAGAAAAACTATTTCATTATTTAAACTGGAACTGACTATCTTTGGACGCACTTCTGTGTAATATTTTTCCAACCAAATTAATGCTGAAGAACCAATCGGAACAAATCTCTCTTTAGAACCTTTTCCGAAAATTCTTATTATCTCAGCTTCTTTAATAATGTCCTTTTTAGTAAGAGTAATCAACTCGGACACTCTCAATCCACAGGCATACATCATTTCCATCATTGCCCTGTCTCTAATTCCTTGCAGGGTAGTGGTATCAGGAATATTGAGAATTAAATCAATTTGAGGAATGGAAAGAGTCTCTGGCAAAAGTCTTCTTACTTTTGGCAATTCAATTATTTCGGAGACATCTTTGTCAATTTTACCAGATGAAAATAGAAACTTGTGCAAACCTTTTACAGATGATAAATATCGATATCTACTTGAATTTGATAAACCGGTTTCAAAAAGATTCTTAATAAAATCACTAATTATATCGGAGCTTACATTAGATAAGTTTGAAATATCCCTATAGGCAAGATATTCGAAATAATGCCTCAAATCTATACTGTAGGATAAAATAGTATTTCGGGATAATCCTTTTTCGTAAGTAATAAAAGTAAGAAATTGTTTGAATACTTTCTCGAAATCAGCTTCCATAATTATTTGATAATTATTGATTAATCAACTTTTTTTGTCTTTAGGAATTTCTTTGTAACTTACTCGTTTGTGTGTCATTCCAATAATTGTTTTGGCTATTGTTTTTTTAATAGTCTCGAACTCGGTCATTGTAATATCACACTCATTGAATTGCCCATCATTAATACGGTCTCTGATGTTATTATCAATGATTTTTTCAATTTCGGCAACAGATTTACTCTCAATTCTTGAAATTGCTTCTGCACTGTCGCAAATCATCAAAATAGCAGTCTCCTTTGAATTTGGCTTTGGTCCGGGATATCTAAAATCAGATTCATCAACCCCTTCTTCTCGTAATTCTTCAAGTGCTTTGGCATAAAAATGCTTTACCAATGATGTCCCATGGTGCATTGGAATAAAATCTATTATTCTTTGTGGTAATTTATATTGTTTTGCCAGTTTTATGCCCTCTTCAACATGTGCAATGATTATCTGAGCACTTTTTTTGGGAGAAATCAAATCATGTTTGTTTTGGATACCTATTTGATTTTCAGTAAAATATTCGGGCTTTATCATCTTTCCAATATCGTGATAATAAGTAGCTACTTTTGTGAGTAAAGGATTGGCATTTATTTCACGTGCACATCTTTCCGACAGCATCGCAACAGATAAAGTGTGCTGATATGTACCTGGTGCAATTTCTGATAATTTAAGTAAAAGAGGATGATCTAACCTGTCAAATTCCTTTATCCTAAGGTCACTTGCTATATTTGTATAATGTTCAATTACAAATAAAATGCCGAAAGTAATCAAGGGTGCAATTACGGCTCCAATGAATGCCATTAATATACTTGATAAGAATTTCTCGATATTGAATGTGCTTTCTGTTCCAAATATGAAAACTGACAATGAAAATGCTAAGAAGATTACAAAAATCGACTGATAAACCTGCGTCCTATTCTGAATATCTCTTACTGTATATGCTGATGACATACCGCTAAACACCATTGTTGCAGCCAAAATATAGTCATTGTTGTGTATTCCACCAACCAAAAGTGACATGGTAACTGTCATTACAAAGGCTGTTCTTGAATCGAATACAATTGCTGCAAGCATGGCAAATGATGGAACAACAATCAGGAAATCTACTTGGTATGGGAAGTTGAAGTTAGCAGTTAGCCAAGCAATTACTGAGATGAAAATAAGTGATAAAATGATGATTACAAGTTGGCGAGAGTCGTTAACTATGCGACTTCTTAGAACTATCAAGTAAATATAGAGAATAGATAATATTAAAGCTGAGTGACCAAAATTACCTAAGTAATAAAGTAAGCCATATTTAGTGTCTGTTGATATATATCGGGAACTTTGGTAGGATACTATTTTCTGAATTGTTGTTGCAGTTAATTTCTCTCCATTTTGCACTATTATTTCACCTTCCCTCACTATTCCTAACGTTCTGGACACAGATGAAGCAGCCTGTATCATACTTTTATCTGTTAAGTCTTTATTGAAAACTAAATTTGGTTGATTGTATTTATTTATTATTTCCAAAGCTAAACCTTGTACAGCAGGAATTAGTTGCTTTGATATTTGTTCCTCTGCCCTTTCCAAGAAAATTGTTTTATCTACCATACTCTCTGTTTGGAATATAAATCTTTTATTGGGAGCACTCTGAACAATTATTTCCGAATGTGTTAATTTATCTAATGATACGTTCACAAAACCATTTTTGTAACTTTCTTCAAAATAAGTCAGCAAAAAATTTCTTAATGATAAAATAGCGTTTTCTCTTTGCTGTTTGTTCAAGTCATTAATTTGTTTAACCAGCTTTTCGCTTATACCCAAATCAGTAATTCTATCGGGGAAATTTTTTAGATTATCGTAAAGCGAATTTATATATTTCAAAGTAGCGTTCTTTAAATTATTATCAACTATAAATACTGACAATGCAGTTTCAGAAGCCAAATTACGCTCAGAAATATATTCGTCATTACTCTTGTAAATAGGGTAACTAAAATCTGCGACTAAAGGAAGGTCCTCCCAAATCATACCTTGTTGTAGCCTATATCTATTTGATTCAGAGTTTTTATTGTCAAAATGGAAAACAAAAAAAAATGAAATAATCAAATATCCTAAAATTAAAATGATAAGTTTCATATTTTTGTTGCTGGTACTTAATTCAGAATATTCGCCTGTCCCAACTTTTTTTTGATTTAGTAATTTTTGAAATAGAGTTTCTTTTATTACACTCATTTTTATTAACCAATTTATTTTACTATTTGTTAATACCAAAAATACAATTATTTTGGTAATCAAAGAAAATGTAATTTATTTAAATTAATGGAAAGTATATATTTAGAAAATCTGAACGAGGGTAGTTCTGAAGAAAGAATCCTCAGCAAAGATGAGTTAAATCACTTGAAAGTCCTTAGAATCAGGGACAATGAGACCATTTTTGCTACGAATGGTAGGGGTATTTCTGCTGAAGGGTTCATTTATAAAAATGGAAACGATTTGTTTTTTAAAGTAAAATTATTAAAACCTATTAATTTCAACGAAAACAAAAGTAATGTTTCAATGCTGATTGGTGCCCTTGATAATCGGGATAGAATGGAGTTTGCATTGGAAAAATGCGTTGAAATGGGAATTCAAAATGTTTATTTAGTAAAGACCAAATTCTCCTCTCCTAAAAAATATATCCTTGATAGACTGAATAATAAATTATTATCTGCTTTTAAACAGTGTAAAAGAACTATTTTGCCAAAATTATTTTTATTAGATAATATTTTTGAAATTACTAAAGAAATTCATAAATTTAAAAATGTTTATATTGCAGATATTGATGGAGTTTCATTAAATTTGTTTAATTTTAATCAGGACTCTCTAATTGCTGTTGGACCTGAAGGAGGATTTGAGCAATCTGAAATCGATTTCTTGATTGATGAGATGAAGGGTATATGCTTTAAAATGGGCGAAACAAGACTAAGAGCTGAAACTGCTGTAATTGCAGCTTTGGCTATATTTAATTTTAAAATTGGTAATTTATAGAAGGGGAAAATAGATGATATTAGATTGGATAAAATGCAAGGGTGAAATTTGGTGCGAATTGTTCAAGTTGGACTTGGATCATAAACTTTTAGATATTAATGGTGTTTTTTTGATATTTACTGAGGAAAACGCTAACGGAACTGTTTTGATTGGTAGTGGCAATATTCAAGATATACTAAGGAAGGCATCTAAAGACCCTGCTGTGGCAGCATTCCAATCTCACGGATGCTTTGTTACATGGGCAAAAGCCGGAGTGCTGACACAAAGCGGAATTGTAAGCTATTTGATAAGCAAATTACAACCAAAACTAAATAGTAAATCTCCAAAGTCAATTCCGATTTCAGTAAATCTGCCATGGGAATAATTTAGGATTTCTCTTTTCTAATTAACCTAATTTTTTTCCTTGAATCATTTAAGAAAATAGATTCTGGGTACTTTATTAGTAATTCAGTATAGAATTTAAGTGCATCAGCTTCATTTTTATCGTAATAAAATGATTCCGCTGTCATAAATAAAATTTGGTCGCCTTTGATAGTATTGGGGTATTCTTGTAGCAATCTGTTCAAATAGGTTCGTGAATTTGAATACTCTTTTTGGGCAAAGTAAATTTGAGCTATTTCAAATAATGATGCCTCGCCCAGAGATGATTTTTCTGCCAGTTTACTTACTTCTTCAAATATTTCAATTGCATCATTGTTCATTTCACGGTATTCTAAGAACTCAGCTTGAATATACTTATTTAAAGGTTCTACAAAGCTTTTATTTTCCTCGAGAAAAGCTAATTTTATCAGTGCATCATTTGCTGAATTGACACCTGTTTTCAGAGAAATTTCTATCAATCTCAATTTAGCTTCCGCAATATTACCAGAATAATATTCATTCAAGGCTAAGAGGTAGCTTGCTTCATCTTTTTGATTGGGTGAGGTAATACGTGAATTATCAATTACTTTTCTTAACCATTGCTTTGACACATCAATTCTGCCTTCCATCATTTCATATTTAGCCAGTAGTAGATATGCACTAATGGATTGGTTGGTGTTTGGAAATTCTTTTGTGAGTAGTGTTAGTTCATCTATCGCTTTTTGTTTATTGGCAAATTCGTCCCCATAAATTGATGCAATTCTAATTCTGGAATCAGCAGCCTGTCCAGTTTTAGGAAACTCTTCAATTATATTTCTATATCTCTTTATTATCTGTTCGAAGTCATCAACGGTTGGCTTAGAGGTATCTAACAGGATTTTCTCGTCCAAGGTGCGTGTATATCCATATATTGCAGAAGAAAAGTAGGGAGAATTTTTGCCCTTGGCTATTATCAAATCATAAGCTTTTATGGCTATATCAAGCTGACCGTCCCTTGCACTTGTTGCAGCAAAATTTAATAAATCATATCCATTGGTTTGCTTAAGTTCATCTATCCTTTGTGATATTTTCAATGCTTCGTCCAAGCGACGAGTAGTTCTCAGAAACCAGACATAAAACTCCTGTATAGTGGCTGTATTAGAGTTATCATCGGCAAATTTGGATAGTCCCTGGCTTATATAATCAATTGCATTATCATTTACCATAAGTGCATATATTCTACCTTGAGCGGTAGCAATATCAAAATTATTCTTGAGTGCTGACAATATTTCATCAAAACCATTATGAAAATCATTGGTGGAAATATATAATTTGATTAAAACATCAGAGAAAAGATTTTTATCTTTCAATACTTTTCTGCCTATATTTAAGGTATTTATTGCCTTGTCGAATAATCTCAGTTCGATTTGTGTTTGTGATACCAAACTATAAGCGGCAAAACTATACTTATCAATGTTAATTGCGTCATCCCATAATTTATTCGCTTCTTCGGTTTTGCCCGTTCGCCAATAAAGTTCTGCCATTAAATTGCTCGATTCTAATGTTTTTGAAGTTTCGTAGTATTTCTCCACCAAATTTGTCATATCAGAAAACTTATTTTGTTTTTTCATGACACCAACATAAGCCATTAAATAATCATTGTTAGATGGCTCAGATTTAACTAACTCTTCAAATAAAAGTTCTGCTTCCTTTAGCATTCCATTTTCTTCATAGGATTGGCCAAGTCTGTATTTTTGAATATTTACATTTTGGGCAAATATAGTATTTAAGCTAAAAGTAAATAACAAAAAAATTAATGTGGTATTTTTCATCAGTTTCTAAAAAAATATTCTACTATCTTCATTATTTGACGTCTATATGTTATATTAGTTATTTTAAATGAATTAATTTTATGAAAATTGTTAAATACATATTGATAATTTCTTCTTCTTTATTGCTGGGATTGTTTTTATTTGGCTTATTTTTGCCCTCTGAATACAAAATTGAAAGAAAAATTGAAATTGAAGGCTCCCTGCATACTATCTCAAATTACATAACCGACCTTACTAAATGGGAAGAATGGTCTTATATGTCGAGTAAAAAAGATTCGACTATGAAATTTGTGTATAAGGATTCTCAATTTGGTAAAAATAGCATAGCAAACTGGAAAAGTGAATACATGGGTGAAGGTATTCTCAAAATTTATGATGTACAAGGAAATCATAAAATTCATTATGAAATAATAATCGGAGAAAACGACCACAGGATTAACGGTACTTTTACTTTAGATTCTCTTGACGGTAAAGTAAGATTGGGTTGGATTGATTATGGTGAGTTAGGCATTAACCCTATCGCCCGAATATTTGGAATGTTTATGGAGAAATTTATTGGCAAAGACCAAGAGGAAAGTTTGCAACATTTAAAAAAAATAATAGAACACTCATGAAACCATTAATAACTTTTATCCTATTAATTTTAGTACTATCCTTCTCGGCTTCAAAAGAGATATATCAGGAAACTGATGAAATTATCTTACAAAATGCGGATAGTTTGATTGGAATTAATCTTAATGATGCTTCGTTCAGAGAATTTTTTGGTAATGTAAAGTTCAAACATAGAGATGTGAGTGCCAAATGTAATTACGCCAAGCAATATATAAATGAGAATCGGGCTGATATGCAGGGCAATGTAGTAATTAATCAGAACACTATGATATTATTATCCCCAAAGGTTTCGTACTTTGGCAATACAAGCTTAGCTTTTGCTTATGACTCTGTAACAATTCTTGACAAAAAAACTTCTTTAGTGGCAAAAAGTGGCGTTTATGATGTTAAGAATCAAATTGCAGACTTTACAGGAAAAGTAAAAGTTGAAGATGACTCTGCAATTATTTATTCCAATAGGATAATATATCAGCGGAAAACAAGAATAAGCCATGCGTATGGTAATGTTTTTGTGAAAGGGAAATTTACAGATGTTATCCTAACCGCCGATACTGTTTTGTCAATTCCAAATGAGAATTATTCGATAGCCACTTCAAATCCTATATTGTTTCAAATAGACACTATTATAACCAATGACCCAAATGATGATGAATTGCAAATAATAAACTTTGATACTCTTACTATATCTGCAGATACTATGGAAGCTTTCCGCTCCCCCGAAAATGAACATTATAAGTTCAAAGGAAATGTAGAAATTGTGAGGGGAGATATTTCTGCGAAATGCCCCGAAGCTGTTCTTTTTAAAGATAGAATAATTTTAGAAAGAAAGCCTACTCTGTGGTATGGAACTACGCAATTTTATTCTGATTCAATCATAATAGAGATTCCCGAAAAAAAACTTAAAAAAATTTATGGTTATAAAAACTCAATTATGGTAACTATGAATGATTCTACTGATAATGAGAGATATAATCAAATTTCGGGTAGTGATATAATTATAAATATTGATTCCTCCAAAATAAAAAGTTTAGAATCTTTTGGTGAAGCCAAAAGTCTTTATTTCTTTAATGATGAACAAGGCGATAATGGTGCAGACAGGAAAAGCACTGATACGATCAGAGTTAATTTCAGTGATGGTGAGGTGGACAAAATACATTGGATTGGACTTACTACAGGTGAATTTATTCCGGAAAACTTTGTGTTTGATAATCCTAAACAATTTAATTTGCCACTTTTCAAATGGAATGAAGAGAAACCAAAGAAAAAGTTATTAAAATAAGTAGTAGATTCTAAGAATTATCTTGTTAAATTGCAAATCTTTTAGTAATTTAAGTATTATTTTTTGTGTAATATTATGAAAAAGTTAGTTTACTCTTGTTTATTTTTTTTATTGATAAATATTAATAATTTATTCCCAATAGATTTGCTATCTGGTAAGATCTCTTCTTACGAGGGGCTTCATTTTTATGTTGGTTTCATGGAAAATGAATCCAATTTAGCAGACCCTCAGAAGTATTTAGAGCAGAAAATATTCCTGACCAGCAATCAAAATGCTAATGTTACCCTGCTACTTGGAACAAACAATCAATTAAATGTATTTATCCCTGCAAACGAGGTAGTCGATGTAGATGTATCTGCATCTTACGAAAACAATCAATCAGAGGAAATACGAAAAAGTCTGATAGAAGTCAATTCTGATGTTCCAATATCAGTGTATGCATATTCTTCAATCCCTCGTTCAACAGACAGCTATGCCGTTATTCCGATAGCAAACTGGGGAAAAGAGTACTTTGCAGTTTCTTTGCCAAATGACCAATACAATAAAGTAACCTTGGATTCTATAAAAGATTTTACTCCTCGTTCCTCGCAATTTATGATAATGGCTGCTTATGATGAGACAGTTGTTACAATTATTCCAAAGTCCTTAACCAGAAAAGCCAAACAAGTCGATAAGGAGTATTATGTTACTTTAAACAAAGGTGAATGTTATTTGGTTCAGTCATGGCAGTATTTCAGAGGTGAAGGCGACCTTTCAGGGTCAATTGTAAGAGCTAACAAACCTGTTGGAATGCTTTCTGGTCACGTAAGAACTGCCTTACTGCAAGGTTTTGTCGAACAACCACCAGATTCTAAAGACCATTTGATAGAAATGTTACCTCCTACAAGTGCTTGGGGTAAGAATTACATAAGCACTCCATTTGGTACAAGCCCCAGCCGAGGTGATTATTTTAAAGTTATAGCAAAAGACCCAAATACCAAACTTGATATTTATACAGGAACAGGTGTAATTCAATTTCAGTTTTCTGCTGGGGACAATATAAAAGTAGTGCAGGGTCTCACTTCGCCAGCTCAGTGGATAGCAACTGGACCTATTCAAATTGCACAGTTTATGTATAGGACAAACGATACTTTGGAAAGTGATTATTACGATCCATCAATGGTAATTCTACCCCCTATTGAACAATTTGTAACAAAAATAATTTTTCAAACACCCTCTGAAATTTTTCAATATGTAAATGGTGAAAAATTTATTTCCCATTATGTAAATGTAGTTGCAGACGAGGCAAGCCTAAATACACTAAGACTTGATGCAAATCTTGTTAGAGGTATTTCAAATATTGCTCAACAAAAAATTACTGGTACTGGATTATATTGGGCTAAGCTGAGAGTTGCTCCAGGCAAGCATATCTTGAAAACTGATTCTGGCAGGTTTTCGGGCATCATTTATGGTATTGGACGCTTCGACTCCTATGCAATGGCTCTGGGCTCTTCATTAGAAAATCCTTTTGTTGATGACCAAATTCCACCAACTGTAACCTTTGTTGATTCATGTTATTGCATTAATGGTTTGATTACTGATGAAATATCCGAAAAAAGCTACGGTATTTATTATGCTTATATTGATAAGGAAAAGACTAATAATTTCGATATTTCCTTTAGTTCATTCGCACCAGAAATCACTTCCATAACCTTTAAAGCCTGTCCCAATGATATTTATAAAGATGGCACCTTCAGTATTATATATTTGGATAAATATGGTAATACAAGGGAATTTGACTATTTCCATAATGCTGTAAAGTTACTCTATTCTCCTGACTATATCTTAGGTTCTTTGAATTGGAAGGATTCTGTATGTTATAATTATTCAATTAAAAATGAAGGTAAATCAAGCCAATTGGTTAATCCTCCCATCATATCTGGGGATACGAGATTTAAACTTTACTCTGATAAAAGTTTCCCCTACATGTTGGCACCCGACGAGGATTTGACAATCAGAATTTGTGTTTCTGCACAAGGTGACACAAGCAACCTTTCGGGTAATTTATTTTTAGACTTTGGCTGTAATATTAAAGATACTATTCCAGTTTTTGCGGAAGTTATTGCATTAGAGCTTGAAATTCTCCCACATGATTTTGGAGAAGTAATGATTGGTGATACAGTATGCGATTATGTTTATGTAATCAATAACAGTAACATTTCTGTAATACTTACAAGCAGTGACTTTGTATTAACAAATTTGCCATTCAGCGTAGATACAACTGGATTGTTTCCTTATTCATTAATGCCGGGAGATACATTGAATGTGCCCGTATGTTATTTCCCAATTGCCAGAGTTAGAAGTAATGCCAAAATAGATGTCAACAATATTTATAATCTAAATTTGAGCACTGTGGTAAAAGGTAAGGGCGTAGCACCAAGCATTGCTTCTGTCGAATTGGACTGGGGAAAACGCAGAATTGGTACAATTAATGATTCATCGTTAACATTCTCGAATACAGGTAATATACAGGGATATTTAACATTTTTGAATTTCCTTAGTAAAACTAATGATGATAATAATACTTCTAAATTACAAAATTTAAGTAATTTGTTAGTGGAAGTTGGAATTGATACCAAGTTAGATTTTTCATATATCCCATCAAATATTGGTGGTTATTTGGTTGAGGCAGAGTTATTAACAAATTGGAAGCTTCACCAGAATGTGCTTTTGATTTTGAAAGGTGTAGGGACAATTCCGGTAATCAACACCATTGATGTTAATTTTCCAGATACTGACATTTATAGCACCAAAGATACTCTTACTGCTATTCTTAAAAATACCGGAAATGAGACTTTGTATATTGATTCGATATTTCCAAAATCTGGAGATATTAATTCATTTCAAATTGATTTTGATTTATTAAAAAAGATTTATATAAAACCTGATTCAGTTTTGACAATTGATATTACTTTTAGTCCAACAAGTGCTGGAAATCATAAATTAATCTTAGGTGTAATAAACGATGCAAATCCGAATTTTGAGTTAAGCGAGGCAAATTTAACAATCTCCGGAAATGGCATCCCACCTACATCTTCAGACATTGAAATTTTATTTGTAACAAAACAGACATTCATCTGTCTATTAGATACAGCGGAAGTTGTAATTAAGAATAAAGGTAATATAAATGTTGATCTGACG
>CAYUZZ010000025.1:0-9766 GCA_964449505.1 uncultured Hyphomicrobiales bacterium
AATCATTCCTACTTGTGTAATAATTTACCACATTGCCATCAATCATATATTTACCGCTTGGATAAGTAACAGCATTTCCAGTATTAAATACCCAAGTTGCTGAAAAATTCCAATTATCATTAAATTGATAGGAAGCTACAATTGACAAATCGTGTGTCCTGTCGAATTTGGCAGGGAACGGATTGCCTTGGTCGATATCATCAAAATCCCTAACTGATTTTGCCAGAGAATATCCTATCCAACCCGTAAATCTACCAGATTTCTTTTTCAATAAGAATTCTAAACCATAAGAACTTCCTGAACCATAAACAAGTTCTGCTTCAACGTTCGGATTTGCAAGAAGATCTGCACCGTTCTTATATTCAATCTGATTTTGTAAGTTTTTATAATATGTTTCGATAGAAAATTCATAATTATTGTTGTCGAAATTTTGGAAATAACCTAACGATATTTGGTCAGCAATACCTGGTGCTACATTATTGGTGCTGGGTTGCCATATATCGAGCGGTGTAGTAGATGTTGTATTAGATAGAAGATGCAAATATTGCGAATTTCTGGAATATGCCATTTTTATTGACTTATCTGCATCCAACAAATAGTTGGCAGCAAATCTTGGTTCGAAAGTGTTGTAATATTTCACCAGTTCACCATCAGAATAATTCGTGGAATTGGAAACATCCCCGTCTTTATCGAAGGTGTAAAAAGTACCAGGTCCGAGCAGTGCAAAACCAGAATAACGTACGCCATAATTTAATTTTATTAATTCTCCCAGATTAAACTCATGGGATAAATATAAAGCAAATTCAACCGCATATTTGTCACTAACATTGTTGGTGAATGATGTACTTGTGTCCGTATAAGAATTTAATTTTCCAGGTGTAAAATTATGTTTAATGGCATTCAAACCAAATAAAATAGTATTTTCTGGATTTATAAAATACTGAAAATCCTCCTTAAGAGATAAATCTTCAATGGAAGACTTTATATCAATAAGAGTTTGCCCATTTTCAATATTAACTAAGTAGTCATACTTACTATATATCAAAGAAGAATTGAGAAACAGTTTATCATTAAAAATATGATTCCATCGCAGTGTAAGAGTTGTATTGCCCCAATTAAAGCCAAATTGGTCATTAATTTCAACCACATCTCTGCCCAAATATCCCGATAGATAGAACCTGTCATTTTCGTTTAAATTATAGTTGGCTTTGAGATTTAAATCATAAAAGTATAGTGCGGATTTCTTCAAACTTTCGTTTGTGGATAGTGCCAAAAACAAATCTGCGTAAGTTCTTCTGCCCGATATAATAAAGGAAGATTTATTTTCAATAATAGGACCTTCTGCCGTTATACGTGATGATATTAAACCAATTCCACCATTTGCATGAAAATTCTTAGAATTACCATCATTCATATTTATATCAAGTAAAGATGATAATCGTCCCCCATACTGTGCAGGTGCAGAACCTTTATAAATTTTAACATCTTTGATGGCGTCTGAATTGAATACTGAGAAAAATCCCATCAGATGAGAGGGGTTATAAACCGTTGCCTCGTCCAGCAAAATAAGATTTTGGTCGGGGCTACCACCACGCACAAAAAAACTACTACTACCCTCGCCAGCACTGTTAATACCAGGCAGCAATTGTATTGTCTTTAACAAATCCTGTTCACCAAAAATTACTGGAATATTCCTAATTTCTGAGGGGGTAACAGTTGCAATGCCCATTTCTGCCGATTTTACATTTTCATCGCTAAAAGTGGCTGTAACAATTACTTCTTCGGTGTTAAGATATTGTGGTTCCAGCTCAATTAATAACTTGTCTTGATGATTTGTGGGAATGAAAAATTCCTTGGTTTTATACCCAATATAGCTGATTTTTATGGAGTTGCTAACAGTACCAAGTGTTAATGAAAAAAAACCATAACTATTAGTTCTGCAACCAACTTTAGTTTTTGGCTCGTAAATAGTGGCACCTATTAACACTTCACCATTTGTTTTATCCTTTACAAAGCCACTAATAGTAACATTACCTTCAATAGCAAAGGCATTCTCGCAAATAATCATAACCGTTGCTATAATAGAAAAAAATTTAATCACATTTATTAATAGTTGCATAAAATTATCTTAAAAAAAATATTAATATAGTAAATTTCCAAATATCGAGAAAAAATAATGGCTGCTAATAATTAAACAGCCATAAATAAGAAAGCAAGAAATATAATTGAATCAAAATTATAAATTAAGTAAAATGATTTTATATCAAACCAACTTCCTTCAAGGATTCTTTTATTCTATCAAAAGTTCTTTCAATATCCATATCAAGCCCGAACGAAAATCTGATTATAGAGGCTGTCATACCGATTTCGTTTTGAATATTCTCGGGAATTTCTGAAGAAGTAGAGTGCTTTGGATTGCTGAATAAAGTTTTGTAGTATCCCAAACTAACTGCAAAGTAACCCACAAGATTTTCTTGCATTAATGGTAATAATTTATGAGCAATTTCATCATTTTTTACATCTAAAGTGACCATTCCGCCAAACCCAAAACCAGGATTTAAGAATTGCTCCATAAGTTGGTGTTGTGGGTGGAATTCAAGACCAGGATAAATTACTCTTAGACCTAATTCATGAAGTTTTTCGGCTATATATTGTGCATTTTTACTATGCTGCACCATTCTGATATGCAAAGTATGCAAATTTTTAAGAATACTTGCTGCCCTCAAACTATCAAGAGTAGGTCCCAACAACATTGCTGTACCCTTATTAACATCCTTCAAACCATTAATAAAATCTTTGTCGGCACAAATACACCCAGCAACTGCATCACTTGCTCCATTAATATATTTAGTTAAGCTGTGGATAACAATATGAGCACCCAAGTTGTATGGGGTGATTAGCATTGGAGTGAAAGTGTTATCAACAACCAATTTAGCCCCGCAGGCATCTGCAATTTTCCTGAGCTCTGGTATATTTGCCAACTCCAGCATAGGGTTACTAATGGTTTCGCAATAAATAACTTTAGTTTTGCCTGTTACCTTTGATTTCAATTCCTCGATATTAAGTATATCAACAAAATCCGTTTTGATTCCAAAGCGTGGTAGTACATTTTGAAACAAGGCGTAAGTGCCACCATAAATAGTACGGCTGGAAATAATTTCGTCTCCTGCAGAACATAGATCAAGAATAGTGCACGAAACTGCGGCCATACCTGATGATGTTACATGGGCAGCTTCTGTATTTTCCAATCTTGCCAAATTGTTGGCTAAAAAGCTACCAATGGGATTCATGTGCCTTGAATAAAGATAACAGCCTTCGATTTCGTGCTCAAAAATCTCTTCCATCTTTTCTGCAGATAGAAAAGTAAATGTAGAAGAATCAGTAATAGATGGATTTACTCCACCGAACTCACCAAAAACCAAGTAGTCTTGTATTCTATTGGCTGGTTTCAAATTTGTCATAATTTTAACTCCGTTATTATCAGAAACAATCTACAAAAATACAAAAGAAAAACCTAAGTTCCCATTCCCTTGTAATAAATTCCAGCCTCTTTGATTATTTTTTTGTTTAAACAATTCTTTCCATCAATCACAACCTTAACGTTATGAGAATTAAGAATTTCTGGAGTAATTTCCTTAAATTCACTGTGGTCTGTAGCAATTAATATAGCGTATGATTTATCCAAAATCTCATCAAGGGAATTAGTATTGCACATATCAGGAAAGAATGGATCGTAAATAAGTAGTTCCGCTCCTCGTTCCAATAGTATATTTTTTAATTTAACCGATGGGCTTTCCCTGATATCGCCCACATTAGCTTTGTAGGATAAACCAAGCAATCCAATAGGAGTATTTTTAATCGGTTTTTCATGTTCATTAAGTGCCTTTGTCAACAAATTGATTGCATAATCTGGCATAGAGTTGTTTATTTCGCGGGCAAGTTTCAAGAATTTGTGGTCAAATCCACTTTGCTTAGCACGTTCAATCAAATAATAAGGATCCACTGGAATACAATGACCGCCTACTCCACAACTGGGGAAGTGTGGCATAAATGCGAATGGTTTGTTGGAAGCTCCCTTTATCACAGCCATTAAATCAATTCCAAGAACATCAAATGATTTGGCAAGCTCATTAACAAATGCAATATTAATATCGCGAAAAGTATTTTCTATTATCTTGGTAGCTTCGGCAGTTTTTAGATTAGGCATTTCATTTATTTCTGCATTAACAAAGCTTCTATAAAAATCAGCAAGTCGTTTGGTAACTTTAGTATTTGTAGAACCTATGTTACGTGGAATATTATAAACATTCCACTTTGGGTCACCAGGATTAATTCGTTCTGGGCAATGGGCAACATCGAAATCGATCCCTACTTTCAATCCCGTGCGGTTTTCAAGAATTGGAATAACCACTTCTTCGCATACGCCTGGATTGATAGTAGATTCGATTACTACTACCTGTCCCTTTTTTAAATAATTGGCTATTTCTTCTGCGGAGCTTTTAACAGGGCTTAAATCTGGAGTATAATCATTCAAAACAGGTGTTGGAACGCAGACAATATAAATATCGCTACCCATTATTATGTCAGATAGGTTAGATGTTTCCAAATTGACAGTTTTTAAATCTTCTTCGCATTGCTTATCATCAATTGGGCATTTTCTGTCTTGGATCAACTTAATTTTCTTCAAGCTCATATCGTAGCCCACTACGATATTGTTGGTCTTCTGTGCAATAGCACAAGCCAAAGGCAGACCAACGTACCCTAAGCCAATTACCGAAACTTTCATTAAAAAAAACTCCTTTATTCAACGGTTACACTTTTAGCTAAATTTCTGGGTTTGTCTATGTCCCAGCCCAATTCAAGAGCCATATAGTAGGCAAGCATCTGCAATGGAATAACTGATAGAAGTGGCATTAGCATTGGTAGGGTGTCAGGAATATAAATTACATAATCGGATATGTCTCCTATTTTGGTATCACCCACGTTTGCAATTGATATTACTCTTCCTTTTCTTGCCCTTACTTCTTCAATGTTTGAAATTACTTTTTCATAAATATCATCTTTGGTAGCAATAAAAACTACCGGCATATTTTCGTCAATCAAGGCAATGGGTCCATGCTTCATCTCTGCGGCTGGATAACCTTCAGCGTGTATATATGAAATTTCTTTTAACTTTAGAGCACCTTCCAAGGCTACAGGGAAATTATATCCACGCCCTAAATATAAGAAGTTTCTTACTGCTTTGAAGTTATGAGCAATTTCCTTAATTATATTGGCATTATCCAAAATCAATTTTATCTTGTTTGGAATTTCCTTCAATTCATTAGCTATCTTCATAGCCTCTGCTTTGCTTAGGCATTTCATACGACCAAGTTTGATAGCTACCAAAGTAAGTGCAGTGATTTGCGATGTAAAAGCTTTGGTAGATGCAACCCCAATTTCAGGACCAGCATGAATATAAATTCCAGCTTCAGTTTCCCTTGCGATCGAAGAACCAACCACGTTAACTATTCCTATCACAGTTGCACCTTTTTGTTTTGCTTCTTTAACAGCAGCAAGAGTATCAGCTGTTTCTCCACTTTGAGAAATTGCGATTACAATATCTTCACTGTTAATTACTGGATTGCGGTACCTAAACTCGGAAGCATATTCAACCTCAACAGGAATATTTGCAAGATGCTCTATCAAATACTCGCCCACCAAACCTGCATGCCATGAAGTTCCGCAGGCAGTAATAATAATTCTTTTGCAATTTCTTAACTTATCCTCAATGTTACGGAGACCGCCAAGCTTTACATCGCCCTCGTCAGCCAGCAATCTACCTCTGAAAGCATTCTCAATTGTTTCGGGTTGTTCGAATATTTCTTTGAGCATAAAGTGGTCAAAACTACTTTTTTCAATTTGTTCCAAATCAAATTCTATTTCTTCAATTTCACGTTCAGTATCCTGATTATCGATTGTCTTGGTATAATAACCATCTCTGGAAATTACTGCCAATTCGTTATCCTGTAAATAAATTACTTGTTTGGTAAATTGTATTACAGCGGAGGCATCAGATGCTGCAATGTATTCATTCTCCCCGATTCCCACTAATAGCGGGCTACCCCTTCGGGCGGCAATGATTCTATCGGGTTCGTAACATGATAGTACAAGCAATCCAAATGTGCCGTCAACTTCACTCAAAGCAAGTCTTACGGCGGTTTCCAGGTCCTTTACTTTTTTGTACATAGCGCCAATAAATACAGCAAGAACCTCCGTATCTGTTTCGGAATTGAAAGTATAACCTTCATTGATTAGAGCTTTCTTGAGTACTGAATAATTCTCTATAATACCATTGTGAACTATAGATATATTGCCAGAGTTATCAGAATGAGGGTGTGCATTAATATCATTTGGGAAACCGTGAGTTGCCCATCTTGTATGCGCAATTCCAATCGTTGAACTGAAATTATTATGGTCAACAAGTTTTTCAAGTTCAGAAACTTTGCCTTGTTTCTTGATAGTATAAAGCAAATCATCTTGAATAATCGATAAACCGGCTGAATCATAGCCACGGTATTCCATTCTTTTAAGACCATTAATCAGGATATTTGATACATTATCCCTACCTATATAACCTACTATACCACACATAATTAAAGTTTCAAATTGGTTAATGAATTAAGAATTATCTTCAAAAATAAGAATATTCTGCCTAAAAAAAGTATTTTATTATCTTCCACCAGCTATTGACAACCTTAGGTCAAATCCAACCTGCACAGTATGAAAGCCTGGGCGTGCAGCACCTTCGGTAAATGTTCCTTCGTACCTTACGAAAAAAGAGGCAGTAAGTCGGCTACTAAGAGAATATCGTGCTCTGGGTTCAACTATAATTTGAGTATTACCATCTAAAGTTTCGCCCTCTGCTTTATCCCCACCATAGCTATTCGGATCTTTAGTTATATCGTAAGTGGAACGGCTGTTACCCTTATAAGTGAAAAGAAAACTAAGTTCGAAATCATTTTTAAGATTAATTCCAAAGATGGGGAATTCGAAGCCACGCATAGTATAACTTGCCTGTGCAGTAATTTCGTTGGTTGATTGGGAATTAATAGTTGCCCTTGCTGCTGAATTAACTTGGAAAGATTTAGTATATGACCACCTAAGGGTTGCAGTTAGCAAACCATCGAATTTTTCCTCGTCAAAAGATGCATTAATCCCAATAAAAGGTTGGAAGCCATACTGAACGGTTTGTGCCTGCACAGCTTTACCATTATCAGTTAATTGAGCATTTTCCTGATAAGTTGATGTATATTGATGGTCGAGTGTCATTCTATTTACATAGTCTTTCCATAATGCGAATTTCTCTAATCCCTCCCATCGTATAGCCCAATTAATTGCAGGAAGAAATTTGCCCGCATTTCCTGATGAAAAAGAAAATGCTTCCAATCCATCGTAAAATGAACTATTCAAAGCCTCTTGGTATCTTTGATTCTTTTGGATTTCTGTGATTCTTCCATTCGCAAAATCATCATCTATGGCAACTTTTTTGCCCTCGTACAATGAAATTACATTTTCCATAGTATTATTGAAAACATTAATTCCAAAAATTGAAGGAAAAGTCAGGAAGGTACGCGTAAAGGATTCGGTGCCAATAATATTAGTAAACTCTGGGTTACCAAATTCATCAGTTACCACAGTCTGATTTTTATTGAATCCCAATTCGGTTTTCCAATTCAAATCTAACCTTGCCCCAGTCCAAAGGGGGCGGGAAGTTCTAATTTCCAAAGTGGTAGTTTGCCTAAAGTTGTCTTGCAATCGTGCATTTGGAGGTCTTAATCCAGGATAAGCTTCAAATCCAAAAAATGGAAAGGCACTGCTACTAACTAAATTAAAACCTCCATGAGGTTGGTCAATCAAACCAAGCTGATAGGCAAAACTTGGTCCCATAGAATTATCAGAGCCTTGCATTCCTATTCCACCAACCCAAAAATTGTGCATTCCAGTACTACCAAAAACACCGGGATTTACAGAAGAATTTGCTTGGTTGAACACAAAATCGATTTTTTCCCAATCAAGAAAAGCTGTTTTAATAATATTTAAAAAAGAGGAAATCTGTTCACCATCTTCGGCTTTGCTTGTATCCTGAAACTTACGCAGTCCTCCAGTTTTAGATGTAACCCCAAACCATTGATCACCGAGTGATTTTAGACGGAAGCCCATATTGAAACGAATTGTGTTGTTATATCCAGCATTTTTAACAATATCCCTTATCTCGGCTTTGGCTTGCATAGGGTCTGACCAGTTGTAAGTTGTAGTAAAAGTACCAGTTAAATCCATGTATTTATTAATACTAAAAATGTCTGGTAAATTGGGTTTTAGGTTAATTGTTACTGTTTGAGTATGCAAATTGTTTTGTCCAAAATCAACCAACTGCCCATTATTAAATAGTATTTTCTGGCTAAGTTCTGCACCTGTACGTTGTCTTCCAGATTCATCAATTTCATAATTAACCAATGTACTGTTAGTAGAAACTGTATAGTCTATTGTAGGGCTCAACAAACCACCTTCTGACAACTTCCAGGATAAATTATATGCCCGTTGCGCCGAGAAATCTCTCAAAACAGGTGATGGGAAGTCTAAAAATCTGGATTGCTCGGTTTGTCTGCGTCGGTTCATATTGATAGTAGAATTAAAACTGGTAGGCAATACATTCAATTTCCAGTTGGAATAAACTCCTATTACCGGCAATCCTGCCACAAAAAATAATGGCTTAAATGCAAGTAACTCAGGAATATTTGTACCATATTGGAATCCTAATCGCCATTGCCAGTTGAAACGCTCTTTGTAAATTGGGTTGCGTTCAAATTCTTGGGCGTAGGCGTAGGTTAGAGTTACCTTATTGAATGTTTCATTAATTAGCCAATGGTTTACAGGAATACCAAATTTGAATCCTGTAATTGCCCAACTATCTTGAATTTTTAGGCTCTGCGAACGGCTTATCACATTGTCCCGTGCAGTTTGCGCCTGAATTGGTGAACCACCAGAGGAAATCACCTGATTATAGGCAGTGGTAGCCGCAGCATTTAAATTAATATCGTTATTAGCAACATATTCCGGAGTTTCGCCTACTTCACTATGCGTATATGTTAAAGGTAATTTCATTTGTTTAAAAGAAGCGGGTGCAAATTTTTCCGCATTTCCAGTTATTGTTAGTGACCAATTCGAAGCTGTGGATCGTTTTCCGAATCGTTCCTCTAACTGGTGAAAATTTGGTTGGGTATGTTGGAAATTAGCATTAATGGTAGCTAAATCAGCAAGTGTAACATTAAAAGAACCCACTCCTGCCCAATCGTTGGATTCTTCGGGGCTTATTAGTCGCAACTCGTCAACCCACATTGTTGATGAAAGCTCATTGGGGAATCTTTCTGGAGGATTGATAACACCTAAACCAAAAAATTGAACTCTTGTAAGGATAGGATTTCCTTTTATAGTAAATGACGCATTAGGATTATTGGGCACAGGAAAAGATTGTCTATCGAATAATTGCAATGAATCTCTTTGTTGCTTTACCGCAGTCAGGTCGGTCATTAATATTTCGATATCCTGCCATCCTCGCAATAGGGGTAGCTTGTATTCATAATAATTTGAAGAGTCAATTCCGAATCTTAGAAAAGCAAATGCCTTTGGAACTGCACCGGGTACCATATTGTCGGGCATTGAGCCATCACCGTGAATAAAGAACTTTAATTTTTCACCTGCTTTTTCAGGCCCTTCGAATATGTTT
>CAYUZZ010000025.1:9776-13200 GCA_964449505.1 uncultured Hyphomicrobiales bacterium
ATAAAGAACTTTAATTTTTTATAATAGAATAAGTCCAATGGCCTGAAAATTCTTGTTGTCATTCTTTCATCGCCAAATCTTAGGTTTTTTACTCCGACGGCTAGTGATTGTTCGTTTAATCTGATATCCTGACTGGGGTCTGGATTATTTAACTGACGGGGAGGATTTACACCTGGGGGCATATTATAATAATCCGGAGGACCAGCATTTTCCCATAAATTTACAAACGATACTGCCAATACACTATCATTTGGATTTACATTAGATTGTAGATTGCTTACCCTTTGCCATTGCGAACCGACTAATTTCCAATCTACAATAGATACCTCAGTATAACCGCCCTGAAATCTAACTCTCACATATTGAATATTCGAAAATAATGGATTGCCAACTATGCTTTTTGGTTTTCTAATGGGAATTCTATATAAAAACCAACCTTTTGATGGATTGCCACCTACTATTTGAGGGTTCTTACTTGCATCATCTTCAGATTGTGAAAGGATAACTTCGTAACTAAAATAGCTGTTGTCGAGAGATATTGTTTGACCATTATTAGTATTTAGAATTTCAGCATCGGGAAATTGTCCTAATTCTGCATATTTAGAATTTCCTTCGAAATTATTATACTTTTCAAAATCGGCCATATTTCTGTCAACATCTTGTTTTGTAAAATCGAAGAAATAATCATCACGAGCGGGGTCTTCTTCCAAATTAAGAGGAAAAGGATAGTCGATTTTTTCTTTAGCATTGTCGATGGCGTCAATACCAATATCTTCACCTGCATCTATTATGCCATTCGGTCGTGTATTGGCTTCGGTAATTCCATCTTCGGTATTTAATTGCCTGTTGGGTATTATATCTTCGCTAATTTGTCCAAAATCGATAAACATTTTAGATTTTCCTGGTTCGAATGCATCTAATTTCATCAATATTTCAATATATTCTATATTTTCGGTATCAAAATTGGTTGTAAATGATGAAAGTAATCTTTGGATACCGCCCCAAACTTTAGGTTTTACTGAATCTCTATCGGCATATCTATTATTTGGGTTATAATACTCACCGTTATTTTCATCTAAATATTCAGGATTGAGGTTGTAGATACCACGTTTGTAAGGGTCAAATGTCACATATAGGGCATTAGTAAAATTTCTTCCCTGAACATAAGAATTGTTATTAGGATATACGTCGCGAATGGGGATTTTTGGTATAAAATACTGATACCAAAATGTCTTACCCTTATAGAATGTTGCCATTGTGTCACTTTGCCATAAAGTAGAGTCAATCGGGGGCGAAGAATGTTGCCATTGTGTTGCATTTAGTCCCAAGGGTATAAATCTTTGGGCACCTTCAAAATCATCAATAAAAACAACTGGTTCGCTATTATCTGATGATATTTCGGAATTTCTTTTATTGGGTGTGGGAAGTATCATTGCCCATTCCCCTTTGAAATTAAGTGAAGAAGGTGCTTTGGTATCATAAAATGGTAAATAATCCAAGGCTTCCGTTAGCCAATTTGCCTTCCAATCAAATGCACCGTCTAATCCAAACATAGAGTTCGAAACTGGTTCTTCGCCCAATCTTACCCTATCAATTACTGCCGACTGGTCGTAATACATCATAGTAAAACCAAGATTTGCAAGAGCATTTCGAGATTTATAAAACTCAAAATCGCCTCGAATTCCAGCAAGTGTTCGTGTTGATATATTAAATATATCCTTTTGTTCGTACTCCACTTTTAAATTTGCATTGGGAAGCATGGCACGTTGATTACGAAGAGTAAGTGTTCCTGAGAAATAATCGACCACATAATCCTGATTTTCGATTAATGACACTCCATCAAGAGTCACCCTGACGCTACCTTGCGCAAGATTGAAGGCTCCAAGATTAATTCTGTTGGATGCTCTTCCTGATACATCACCCGTAATGATAAATCTATCTCTTGCAGTGTTCAATCTAGCAACATCGTAAGTTGTATCGTAAATATCGCTATATGTATATAAATATGCTAAATCGGGATTGCCGATATCAGGTCTGGAAAAATATTTGACCAACGCAGAATCGAATGGTCTGCTACTTGGGAATGTAATGGTACCTTCCAAGGGATTAAAAAAGGGAGTTCTCAAGTCAAATAATCCATCGGGTGGTGGAGCCCCAGTACTATTGTTCACCTGGTCCACTCCAAAAATAGTAACCAGTTTATCTGGTGCACCCTCCAAGATATCGGTCGAATCGTTGGATTTGTTAATGTACCATATATTGATTTTCGTATCCTGCACGTTAACATTTCTTACATTCAGGTCATAAATATTTTTCATTTGCCTTTTCCAAATAGCACGGAATCCAGGTTGCATATTTGGACGGTAAATTAATTTAAGTATCAGAGTATCTTTTTCGCCTGATAGCCCTGCCAATGTACCATAATATCTATCATCAATTGGGTCTCTGGTGGGTCCTTCGGTTCTGTAGGAAACAGCATAGTATCTGTCCTGTCTTAAGTTTCTGATGGAGAGTGTTCCCAAGTTGTAATCTATGCGGAATCGAGATGAATCGAGTCGCATAAAATTACCGCGTTCTACTTCTCCGGCTTTAATATCTAAAAATTTGATTGCATCTGGGTATTTTTCGCCTTGTTGAGCCACTATAGGGGGCAAATCTGCAATTGCAATAGATGTTCCAGCAAGTGAAACGCCATCGCGGATATCATTAGTAGATTCCCATACTTCAATTTCTTTTATTCGAAGGCTATCGGCATCGGCTGGGATAACTGGTGTGCTATTCTCGAAATATTTATCGTAAACTCTCTGATATGCTGTGTCTAAGAAAAAGTTATTTCTTGCATAATCGTATGCTCTGATGGCAAAGTATTGTTTACTGACACCCCCCTGGGCATCAACAAATTTTGTTTCGCCCCGTTTTTGCGAAAATAATGATTTAAGCATTAATGGACCAAACTGAAAATCGGCTCTTACCCCGAACAAAGTTTCTCCGCCTCGTATCAAAGAAGTAGGAAGAGGAAGGTTTACATTTCCCACTTCAACCAGTTTGATTATATCGTCATCATAGCCTTCGTATCCAAGTTTGAATTTATTATCGAGGTCAAAAGTTCTCCGTGTATTCCAGTCGGTACCAAGTTTTAGCTTATCGCCTATTTTAGCATTTACATTCAACCGTATATCTTGATTGAACATTGGTGTTGACTGTGTCTGTCCAAATTGTGATACCGTACCCAAGTTTTGCGAATCCCAGCGCCAACCTATTCTGATATTTACTTCGCCATTTACATTTATGCTAATTTCAGGTTTTCCAAATATACTCATTACTGGATTGGGTGGAATTGGAATAGTCAAACCGGTAGATTGTCCAATTAGTCGTGCAAGGTCACCTTGTGATAATGCCTGTTTCAGGTCGTATCGAGTTAGTA
>CAYUZZ010000026.1:0-12994 GCA_964449505.1 uncultured Hyphomicrobiales bacterium
ACATTTAATATTATTATAATAGCAATAGTCCCCACAATGGGCACTATTGAATTATTACTAAATGCTGAAATCATTATGGATAAGGAGGTAACAACCAGCATCGACAGCAAAGCTGTAAAAAATGCGAGTTGGAATCTCCACAACAAATCATTTGAATTAAATACACTAATACCCTTCTTCACAACCACCAAGTCACCATTACCAAATAGGAAATATCCCAATCCATAGGAGAATAAACCCATCAATACCATCAGTGCGACGGTGTAAATAAATCCCGCACCAACTTTAGCACCAAATACTTGAAGCCTACTGAATGGTCGTTGCAGTAACAATCTAATTGTTCCCGAAGACGATTCACCTGAGATAAGATCTCCACTAACAAGGCAAATCAAGATAGGGATATGTATCATTATACTATTCAGTAAAATATACGTTACGAGATTCGCATTAATTATACTACCTTCCATCCTGAAGCTTTTTTCGAGATTTTCCAGAATAAACGATACAATTGCCTTGCCTTGGAAATACATCGATACCTCGAAAGCTAACACAATAAAAATAATTGCACCAAATCCAATATATGTTCTTGGTCTCTGAAGAATTTTGAATAACTCAATTTTTAATATTTTAAACATCACTCTTACTTGTCATTTTAAGGAAATAATTTTCAAGATTTCTGTTCTGATTCACTTCTAATATATCCACCCCACGTCCAACCAATTTGCTTATCATCGCAGGAATTTCCATTTCCTGAATAGCTACATAAACCTCATCACTAACAATGGTAAAATTTAAATTTACAGCACCAAGCGAAGCTACTAATAGGTTTTTGTCGGTAGCTTTAACCAAGACATTAAGCGACTCTTCGTTCATCAAATTCGCTGCATTACCTTCTTTAATTTTTGTGCCATTATTTATTATTATCATTCTATTGCAGATTTCTTCCACTTCGGATAAAATATGGCTCGAAAAAAGAACCGTAATTCCCCTATCCTTGTTAATTCTTCTTATCAGGCTTCTCATATCAGATTGTCCTTGGGGGTCCAACCCATTTGAGGGTTCATCTAATATTACAAGTTTTGGATTATGCATAATAGCTTGGGCAATGCCTAACCTCTGCTTCATTCCTTGTGAAAATGTTTTTACCCTGCTATCCTTTCTGCTTAGAAGATTTACTTCCTCAAGCACTTCATCTATCCTATTACTTACATTTCCAAGCCCACTAAGCTCAGCCAAAATCCGAAGATTATCATAAGCTGATAGGTTGCCGTAAAAATCGGGTCTTTCGATTAGAGCCCCCAAATTACTTAAATAGCCTCGGCAATCGTGGCTTATCTTTTTGCCCAGAAACATAATTTCACCAGAACTTGGATAAATCAATCCTAAAATCATTCTTAGTGTTGTGCTCTTCCCTGCACCATTAGGTCCCAGAAAACCATAAATATCGCCTTCATAAACATTAAATGACAAATCCTTAACAGCCTGAAAGTCTCCAAACAATTTATTGAGATGATTAATTTCTAATATTTTATTCATAATCAAGAAAATATAAACAAGTATTGACGTAATTCTATCAAAAATTGTTCAATCAAATATAGGATAAATTTAAATAGGATTAACACAATGCTATAATAGAGTATAGCATTTTTGAAGTTTGGACACAAAAAACACATAGCGAAATTATTAACAAAAAAATTCGCTTTCATTAACAAAAAGAATAATAACTCGAAAGTTTAAGCAAACAACCTATTCTACGAAGATATTCCTGCCTACCTCGAAACCAATTATTTCCTCATGGTCGTTATAGACAATTGTCATTGGACCATTGAACGGTGCTCGGGTAAGAATCGTAATTGCCACACCCGGCAACATTCCCATCTTCTCAAAATAATCTACCATTTCAGTATTTTCATCGGAAATTCTTTTAATTGTGTAAGCTTGGTTAAGCTCAGCTTCAGTAACAGGTATCGCTGTATCGTTAGGCACAACGCCGCCTTTACTTGGAATTGGATTGCCCAAAGGACTAAATTGCGGATGCCCCAGCATATCATCAATTTTTGCAACAAATTCCTCCGACACATAATGTTCCAACCTGCAGGCTTCATCATGAACTTTTGCCAACGAGAATCCCAATGATTCTTTCAGATACAGCTCTAAAAGTCTGTGGTGACGCAATATTTCCAGTGCTATCCTTACACCATCTTCTGTTAAACGAACACCCTTGTACGAATTATAATCCACTAATTTCATTACCGACAGACGTTTAAGCATACCTGTAACCGATGCACCCGAAATGCTCATCTCTCTGGCAATACTTGTGGTAGATACCATATCTTCGATATCCTGTAATTTGTAAATCGTTTTCAGATAATCCTGAACTGATTGACTTAACATACTCTTTTCTCTCATATATTTGACTAAACTAATTAAATGTTTCGATTAATATAAATAAATTCTAACAAACTTACTAAAATAATTTAAATATTTCAAAATAAATTCTAAATAAAAAAGCACCCACAGTTGCCACCGCGATACTTAATCCAGCAGATAAGAATGCTATCTTGGCTCCGAATTCTTTCATCAACACAAAAAATGTTGTAACACACGGAAAATAAAGTGTAACAAATACAATAAATACTATCACCTGTGGTGTGCTCATTGGCAGTTCTGCCACAGATGAAACCCCCAAAGCCTGACTTGCCATTACCAATATTAATTCCTTTCTGAGAAAGCCAAAAATAAGCGTAGAACCAAGCTGTTCTGGCAAACCAAGTACATAGTGCAACAGTGGATAAAATACATAATCCAACACTTTTGCCACATTAAAATACTCAATATAAGCAAGTGCCAAACTGCCAATAACCAAATACGGCACTGCTTCCCTGCCAAAATCCATCAATTTGTAATAAGTTTTGCCAAGAGACACTTGTAGCGATGGAAATCTCAAATCGGGAATTTCGAGAACCATTCCAGTTGGTTTCTTCAAAAACTTTGAAAGCAATTTACCATTAACTGCAATCACCAACAACACAAAGGCAAAAATTATCAATGCCCAAATCGGTCCTGCAAATGCGGCTGTCAATGCAAATATTACCGATATTCGTGCAGAACACGGAACAAATGGTATTAAAATTGCCGATAACACCCTATCCCGATGCGACTCTAATATTCTTGTCGCATAGATTGCAGGTATATTACAACCAATTCCCATCAAAAACGCAGCTACCGCTTTTCCATTCAATCCTATCTTACTAAATACATTATCTATCAAGAATGCTACTCTCGAAATATATCCAGATTCTTCGAATACCGAACTGATAATAATCAAGGGCAGGAAATATGGCAATACTATCCCCAAAGCACCAGCTACCCCCTGAAACAATCCATCTACCGTCAGAAAAAGAAAAATATTCACCTCGCGAAGCCCCTGATAAGATCCAATAATATTTCCTATTAGCGGGTCAACCAATGATGTAATAGCAGAGCCGATATAAAATATAGTAAAAAACATCAACCCAAAAAAAACAAATAGGGATATGTAACCAAAAACCGGGTCAAGTAAATAATTGTCTAAGCGAGAGGCAAATGGACCCCTTTCCTTTTTGGTAAATTTTGATATTTTCTCTGCAAGAGACATAGCAATGTGATGACGCTCATACGATATGGCTTCAAAACAATCAGTATTATGCTGCTGCTCTATTTCCCGACGTATTTCATTAAATTTATCGCAGTTCAAATCCAAACCAAACCCACTTATCGAGTCTGGATTTTCAATACATTTAATCGCAAAAAATCGGGAATCAATTCTTGGTAGTGTAATATTAGATTTCAAATCATTTGCAACTATCTCTATGCGATTTTCGATATGTGCCGTAAATTTGAATTTATTTGTTTTAGTTTCTGAAGAATTAAGAACATCAAAGGCTACTTCTGATAAAGTTCTCACACCTTTACCAAATATTGCTGTTATCGGTACTACCGGGATATTCAGAATTTCCGATAATTTTTTCTCATCTATGACTAAGCCTTTGGATTGAGCTTCGTCCATCATATTTAGAGCAATTACCATTGGAATGCCAGTTTCAATCAATTCTTGGGTAAGCTCAAGACTTCTTGCTAACAATCCAGCATCTACCACATTGATTATTAAGTCACATTTATTTGAAAGGACATAATCGAAAGTTACCTTTTCTGCATTGTCGGAGTGATTAAGAGAATATGTGCCTGGTAAATCTATTAAATTAAAAGTATCGCCATATATATTTATCTTGCTTTCAGAAATTCTGACAGAAGTACCCGCAAAGTTCGATGTAGATGTTTTAATATCGGAAAGCACATTATATAAAGTACTTTTCCCCGCATTAGGCTGTCCTATTAGCGCTATTGTCTTATACAACTTCTTCACCTTTCACTTCTACAATTATCTTGTCGGCAAGCTCTCTTCCGATTGCTATTTGAGTAGAATTATTAGATTTATTTTGGATTATCACTGGTCCACCAACACCATTGCCAATAGTCTTAATATAACAATCATTAGTATGAACACCCATAGTATATAATTTATGCTTAGCAGACTTACCAGAGTTAATATTGATTATCATAAACTCAACATTTTTATCTATACTTAACAATGTTATCATAAAGTTATCATAAAGTTTTCATAATTTTCACATATAATATATACAAAATTAGTCAAATCTAAGTTAAGATAAAAGTTTGTATAGCTATTAAATGAACTTTAATTAAGAATTTTTTAAAAAAAATAATATTTCCGGAAAATTAAACTTTATATGAAAGAATTAGGAGTCCGCCGAAATACTCAAATAATCAATGGATGTCATTCTAATCGTAGCGAAAAACCCAGTCCCAATCAACTTTCTGAATGCTTTGCTACTTTCAAGATTGCAATTTTTATGCTTTTCCAACAAGCTCTTGGTTGATATAACTGTATATTTTTAAAACTTGTATATTTTTAATTTTTAACTTTTACAATTATCTGAAAATTTTCATCAAACCCTTTTTTCTTTCTAATAATAACCTAATTCACAAAGTTCTATCTTCTTAGATATTTTTTTTTGGGGGGGGGATAACAATAATCTTATATTTTGGATTATCAGTAAAAAAAGAAAATGCAGCTAATTTCGTCAGAATTCGATAAAAAGTTTAAAATTATTTGACTAATGATAAGATTCGAACATATTGAGTTTCTTTATTTACTCGGCAGCGTACCTGTTTTTTTTATCCTATACTGGATATATAGGCGTTGGCGTCGCAAAAAGCTAAAGAATATTGGTGAACCAAACTTGGTAGATTTACTCATTCCCAACTATTCTGGTTCTAAACCCTTCATCAAGTTTCTTTGCTTGATGATTTCATATTCCTCTCTGCTTGTTGCAATTGCAAATCCACAAATAGGAACCAAATTGGAAGAAATAAAGCGTCGTGGAGTAGAAGTAGTAATTGCCTTAGATGTATCAAATAGTATGATGGCAGAAGATATAAAACCCAACCGTCTTGACCGTGCCAAACAGGAAATATCCAAACTGATAGATAAATTAGAAAATGATAAAATTGGCATCGTCGTGTTTGCAGGCAAACCTTTTATTCAGTTGCCACTTACTACTGATTATTCCGCTGCAAAACTTATGTTATCTACCATCAGCACCGACATTGTTTCTACACAGGGAACTGCGATAGGTGCAGCAATCGAAGCATCTGTAGCCACTTACAGCAAAGATAACACCAAAAGCAAAGTCCTAATTATTATGTCGGATGGTGAAAACCACGAAGACGATGCAGTGCGTGCCGCCAAGCAAGCTGCCGATGATAACATCATTATCCATGCAATTGGTATGGGTACACTTAACGGTGCTCCTATCCCCATCTACCAAAACAACACAATAAATGGATTTATGAAAGATAAGTCAGGCAAAACTGTTATGACTAAATTGGTTCCCGAAGTACTCCAACAAGTTGCCATTGCCTCTGATGGAGAATTTTCCACAGTTAGCGATATGGACCTTGTTACAATAATTGATAAAATCGGCAAAATGGAGAAATTAGAATTTGGAGCCAAACAATTCACGAATTTCGAAAGTCGATTCCAATACTTTTTAGCCCTTAGCCTTTTCTTTTTATTTATCGAATTATTAATCAGTGAACGTAAAATCAGACCCTTTGCCTTAGCAAACAAATTGTTTGGAGCTAATAAATGAGAAATATAATCTTAATATTCGCCATACTCGTTATTTCAAACTGTGCCTTATTTGCTGAAGATTCAAAATCCCTTTTACGTGAAGGAAATTCATTATATAAAGATGGTAAATACAAAGAATCTGAAATTAAATACCGGAAATCCCTCGATTTGAAAAACAAGAAGGAAGGCATTTTCAATCTGGGCGATGCACTTTACAAGCAAGGTAGCTACGATGAAGCTGTCGAAAAATTTAATCAAACAGCAAGCCTTAGCCGCGACAACAAACTTACTTCGGCTGCATACCACAATCTTGGCAATGCCTATTTCCAAAAAAAAGAATACGATAAAAGTATTGACGCTTACAAAAACTCACTTAGATTGAACCCCAAAGATAAAGATACCAGATATAACTTGGAAATGGCTCGTAGATACCTGAAACAACAGCAGCAACAGCAGCAACAGCAGCAGCAGCAGAATAATCAAAATCAGCAACAAGGACAAAATCAGGATAGTAAGCAAAAGCAAAATCAACACGATAACAACAAACAAAACGAACAACCAAAAAACAAAGATAATCAGGAACAGCAAAAAAAAGATGAACAGCAAAATCAACAGAATAATGCTCAAGATGGAAAAGAGCAAGATGCAAAACAAAACGGAGAGAATTCTGGGAAGAAAGAATCTAAAATTTCAAAGGAAGATGCTGAGAGAATTTTGAATGCTTTGACCAAAGAAGAACGCGATATACAAAAAAAATTGAAGAAAGAAAAAAGTGAAAGAAAGAAATTAGAGAAAAATTGGTAAATTGCAGTAAAATAGTAAATGAATATGAAAAGAAGTTTTATTAGGATCTTATTTTTGGTTATAACGCAATACTCGATATTGGCACAGGATATTGAATTTACTGCTTCCGCTGACCAAAATCCTGTACCTGTGGGCGAGCGAATTACGATAACTTACAATATCAATGCCGAAGGTGCCGATTTCAAAGGTCCCAGCTTTAAGGGTTTTACTGTTATGGGTGGACCAATGCAAGGTCAGAGCGTCCACATTGTAAACGGACGAATGAGCCGCTCCCTTTCATTCTCTTATATATTAACTGCAGATAAAGTCGGAACATATACTATCGACCCCGCTTACATATCTTCGAGGGGGAACACTTATAAATCCAACTCGCTCAAAATACAAGTTTTACCTGAATCCGATGTTCAAAAACAACAACGTAAACAAGAGCAAGACAAAGAGAAAACAGTTAATCAACAAGCAAATGATATTTTAAAGAAGAACATTCTACTAAAAGCAGAAGTTAACAAAAGAAGCGTGCGTCAGGGCGAGCAAATTACAGCCACTTACAGGCTCTATATTCATCCACAATTAAATCCCATTCAGATGAATCCAAAAAAAATTCCATCATTTGATGGTTTTTGGACAACGGATTTAAATGTTGAAAAGTTAAACTGGCAACGGGAAGTAATAAACGGTATTGTATATAATTCTGCAATAATTAAACAAGTTGTGCTATTACCCCAACGTAGCGGCAAATTGCAAATTGACCCTTATGAATTTGAATTTATTGTCCGATTGAAAGTAGAAGGACAAAAAAGGCGTAGCGGTGGTTTGTTCGACGATTTTTTTGGGGACTCTTTCTTTGGTGATTCGTACCGCGATTTTAATTATACTGCCAAATCCGAACCAATAACCATTAATTCCATTGCCCTACCCGAAGGTGCCCCCGAGTCATTCTCTGGTGCTGTTGGCAATATCTCAATGGAGGCCAATTTCGATAAAACAAATACTAAAACAGGCGAACCCATCACTTTAAAAATTAAATTATTTGGTACAGGTAATTTAAAATTAATCGACTCTCCTAATATTAAATTTCCTCCTGGTTTCGACGTTTATGACCCCAAAATTTCCGATAACACTTCAGTTACTTCATCCGGTATGGTCGGCTCTGTTACCTACGAATATATCGTAATACCACGTAATGCAGGTTTATTTAGGATTGAACCTATAAATTTTTCATATTTCGACATTAATTCATCTAAATATAAAACACTCAATTCAAGCGAATTTAATATAAAAGTCGAAAAAGGAATCAACAACGAAAATTCAAACATAGTAAGCGGAGTACGTAAAGAAGAAGTAGAGCTAATTGGAAAGGATATAAGATTCGTAAAACTAAGTACAAATTCTTTAAAAAGATACCCTGAACTTTTTTTCAAATCTTATTTATTTTGGTCATTGCAGGTATTGCCACTTATTCTACTCTTGTTGTTACTTTTATATAGACGGAAACGTCTGAAAGAAGCTCAGGATATGCTGCAATTCCGTACTCGCAAGGCAACCCACCTGGCACGTAAAAGACTTGCTTCTGCCAAAAAACTATTGAAGCACAACGAAAATGACAGGTTTTATGAAGAAATTAATAGAGCTTTGTGGGGTTATCTTAGCGACAAGCTAATTATCCCCAACTCCGATTTGACCAAAGATAACGTAAAGATTATTCTACAAGGACGTAATGTTAGCGACGAGCTAATTGATAAGTTTATGAAAACTTTAGACGAGGCAGAATTTGCAAGATACGCTCCAAGTGCCGCAAACGTCAAAAATGAGATTATATATAAAGACGCAGTCGAAGTAATTACAAATATGGAGGGAATTATTAAATGAAAAAACTAATACTTGTTTTCATATTATTTCCTATTTGGCTTTTTTCATTCGATGGAAATAAACTTTTTAACAAAGCAAATGGTTACTTCAATGCAGGGCAATTCAACCAAGCAAAAGAAATTTATACTGAGCTGCTTGATTCTGGATATAAAAATGCTACCATCTACTATAATTTGGGAAATACATACTACAGATTAGAAAATATACCTAATGCTGTAATTAATTATGAAAGGGCTAAATTGCTCGACCCCCTCAACGAAGACATTAACTTCAATCTGAAGCTCGCTAATCTAAAAATTATTGATAAATTTTCTACCTTGCCCAAACTCTTTATAATCGAATGGTACGAAAACCTACTTTCCTTTGCCAATGCAGATACATGGGCTGTGGTTTATATCATTTCCGTTTGGCTTACAATCATTCTTTTGTTCCTTACATTTTGGTTCTCGTTTCCATTTAATGTAAAAAAGCACCTTTTTATGTCGAGTGTTACTGCTTTTGTATTTGCTGCAATATGCTTATTTTTTACTATTAAAATCTATTATAAGGAAAACGCGAAACGTGAAGCTATAATATTTGCTCCGAGCGTATATATCAAATCTTCTCCCGATAATAACGCTACCGACCTGTTCATTTTGCATGAAGGCACTAAAATCATTTTAATGGACCATCTAAACGACTGGTACGAAGTTAAAATTCAGAATGGAAATGTTGGGTGGATACAAAAAAATACTTTTGAAGTTATTTAAGCGATTTATATGACCAGCAATATTTTGTCTTGCTCAAAATCATTTGTCGGGCTGATGCTATTGTTAATTTTCGCAGTTTCGTGTAGCGAAAACTCTGTCGCACCCAAATCTGGCGATGACTTTATAACTGCAAATATAAGCGGAGACTATAATTTTATCTTTAAGTCAGATAATATTTACTTCAAAAAATACGAATCAAATGAGATCATCATTTCTACCGAAAATCTAATCAATCCAAATGAAATTTTCAGGATACAATTAAAGATATATTATCAGGACGGGCTTACTAAATTTAATCTTTCAAATAACGAAAAGCAAACCAGTTTCGAAAAAAGAAACCTTATCAACACAACATCAATTTACAATTTGAATGTAGAAGGTCAGATCCAATTTGATTACTTTGCAGAGGATAGTATTGGTGGCACATTCAATTTCAGCGCTATTAAAAATGATTCGGTTCCATCAGCCGACAGACAAATCAATGTTACTAATGCCACTTTTAAAATCAAAAATTCGAAATAGCCCTCAATTCATCAAAGTAAATATCAGTTAGATAAATTACTATGTTGCCATTGTCGAGAAATTCTTTAGAAATCTGGTCTGCAAACTGTTTTACAATGTCAATATATTCAGCATTATTTTCGTAACCTGCATCTATAGGATATTTAAAATTAAAAATTTCTTCTACTGTTTCTATTAAAATTGCTTTGCCATCACCAGTCAAAAAACCAGCCCCTTTCAGATAATTAATAAATGCATCTGCCTTTTCTCTTGATATTTCGGGTAAATAAAAAATATCATCATTTCCAACTTCAATTTTATTGCCTAAGCGAAGGAATTTTACAACTTTCTTTGTTATAAAATATGTACTTGCCAAATGAATGTCCACAGGAGTATTGTCAAACACATAATCAGAAAGCTGGTATGTAAAATATCTAACCTGCTTCAAATAGGTTTTATCGGTTAGTAATGAATCCGAAACAATAAACTTTAATGTATAACTGATACCTTCGTCTCTTAGTTGCACCGAACGTGGGGTACCGTCAAAGAAATATGTATCAATTAGATATTTACCCAATTTATCTACCATTTCTTCTTTGATTGCTTTCTCGTAATAAATCTCACCGGAATTAAAAGTCTTTACACTACCAAAATCATTTGCAAAAGCAATATTTATCGTAATAATCGAAAGTAGAGCAACAAATTTAACTAATTTCATAAATTTCAGTAAACTTTTTAGAATTTTAAAAAACTATTAACGTCTAATTTCTACTTTAATTTAAAGAAATTATTTATAATTTCGTTAAATTTAAATTTTGAAAATGTACAAAAGTTAGAAATATATTTAATAATTAACAGTAAGTAGTTATGAACACAAAAACCCTTCACAAAATCTTTGCAGCATTGTCATTTATTTTGGCTGCAGTTGTTTATTTGATGACAGTTCAGCCATCAGTTCCATTTTGGGATTGCGGTGAATTCTCCGCCGCATCTGTTTGGCAACAAGTCCCCCATCCCCCAGGAGCACCTCTTTTTTTAATGTTGGGAAAATTCTTCCAAACAATCATACCTTTTGGCGATTTGGGGTGGCGGGTTAATCTGGTAGCTGTTTTTTCCAGCGCATTTACGGTGCTTTTTACATATCTGATTACTGTCAGAATGATAAAAAGTTTCCGTGGCGAACCGTCCAATTTAGCAGAGGCTATTGCTACATTCGGTTCAGGTTTTATTGCAGCAGCAGCACTTACTTTTAGTGATACCATGTGGTTTAACTCAGTGGAATCCGAAGTTTACGCCACATCACTTACTTTTGTGGCACTAATCATCTGGCTTATGATGAAATGGTACGAGAACGCTAACGATCCTGGACACGAAAGATGGTTGTTGTTGATAGCCTACCTTATTGGCTTGTCAACAGGCGTTCATTTGCTATCAATACTAACAATTTTCTCCATTTCATTAATAGTATATTTCAGAAAATATAAATACAGTACCCCATCCTTCTTATTTATGGGATTCATTGCTGTAGTTATTTTCTTCTTAATTTACCCGATAATTGTAAAATGGATCCCAGCTTTTCTTGCAGGTCATACCGCAGACCGTAACGACGCATACGAATACGCCATAGAGAATTCAGGTGCTCTTACCATTATTGCCCTGCTTTCCATTTTCGGAGCCATAGCAGCCTTCATATACGGCTTAATCAAGAAAAATAATTGGTTACGCATTACAGCATCGGCATTTTTATTGATAATTCTTGGTTATACTACCTACACTCAGATTTTGATCCGTTCTAATGCAAATTCGCCAATGAACGAAAATGAACCAAAAAATTTCACAAGACTTGCTTCGTATCTCGGACGTGAACAATATGGCAATGCACCTACATGGCCCCGCCGATACCAAACTGACGATTATTTCATTCAGAGATATTTGCAGCGTGATGCCCGCGGAGAATACGTTTATGGAGAATGGTTTCCACCTGCAACTGTCGAAGTAAAAACCAAATATGGCGAATCGGTTGGTGCTAAAAAATTTACCTCTGTTAATACTTCGGGTGAAATAAATTATTTAATAAAATACCAAATGAACCACATGTATTGGCGTTATTTTGGCTGGAATTTTATAGGTAGAACAAGTGATGTTCAGGATGCTGGAGTTGCATGGTTCCAAACCAAGCAAGACCCTGAAGTTCAAAAGTTAAATTTCGAGTCGGGTTATGCCCAGCAATTCCCTATTAGATTCTTTGCACTGCCATTAATATTTGGACTGCTTGGACTTTACTTCCAATTCAAAAAAGACCACAAAATGGCAATTGTGTATTTGGCTATGTTCCTTGTAATGGGTGTATTGGCAGCATTACAACAAAATCAGCAAGACCCCCAACCCCGAGAACGTGACTATTTCTATGCTGGCTCTTTTCTTGTGTGGTGTCTTTGGATTGGTATTGGTGCCTTCAATCTTATTGAATCACTTGCCAAATACAAATTTACTTCACTAATATCAACTTCCATTATTGCGGGTTCATTAATATTAGTACCTGTAAATATGGCAATCGGTGGATGGAAAATTCATAGCCGTGCAGGCAATTACCTTCCATTTGATTATTCTTACAATATCTTACAAAGTGTCGAAAAAGATGCGATCTTATTCACAAATGGCGACAACGATACATTTCCCGTGTGGTGGATCCAAGATGTTGCAGGAGTCAGGCGAGATGTTAGAATTGTAAACCTAAGCCTTGGTAATACATTATGGTATGTTGACCAACTGAAAAACCGTCAGCCTTGGGGTGCCAGCAAATTACCACTAAGCTTTACAGACGAAAGCGTACAAAAAGATGATGAAAATCAGGAAGGGGCACTCTCCTATGATT
>CAYUZZ010000027.1:0-12946 GCA_964449505.1 uncultured Hyphomicrobiales bacterium
ATGATTATATCAAATTGACATTCTGTATTCGAATTTTAGAAATTTTACTTTTTTTTAAATAATTATAAATTTATTGGAGAATTTTATGAAATTAACCATTTCACTTTTACTTTTTTTTGCATTAGCTGCTCTGTACTCTTGTGAAAATTCGCTTTCATCAGAAAATGAAATTAAAATAAGCTCTTTCGATAGTGACGAAAGTCACAACGCAGGCAAAGATTGTATAAATTGTCATAAAAATGGGGGAGAAGGTGAAGGATTTTTCCAGATTGCGGGTACAATTTATAATACATCAGGAACAAGTATCACTAATGGTGCAACTGTTAAGTTATATACACAAGCAAACGGCGGTGGAACTTTAGTAAAAACAATACAACAAGACAAAAATGGTAATTTTTATTCAACAGAGAATATTGATTTTTCAGGCGGTTTATATCCAGTTATTGTTAGTTCAAACAGCAACTTAAAATATATGCCAGAATCTACAACAAATGGTGCATGCAATTCTTGCCACAATGGTGTGAAGGAGATCAAATTAAAGATAAATTAGGGCTAATGTAATTATTATCAATGTGGAATGTAGGAATATTAAATATCCACCCCAATCAAACATATTGGGGTGGAATGCTTCAAATTATGCTTCTGTTTTTTCTGCTTTTTCAGCTTGTTCTGCCTTAGCTTTAGCTTCTTTGCGTTTAAAACGTAAGTCTTTGCGGCGTTTGTAACGGTCTTCAACAACTTGTTTATGCTTTTCTACCTCTATTTCAATTTCTTCAGCAGTTTTGCCTTTTAGAGTAAGATGTTTTCTAAGCATTACACCTTCATAACTTAATATTCCAAGCACGGTATCAGTTGGTTGGGCACCAACATTTAACCAATATAGTGCTCTTTCGTGGTCAATTATGATAGTATTAGGATGATTGTTTGGGTTGTAAAATCCGATTCTATCAAGGAATGCACCATCACGTCTGTTACGTTCAGTCATTGCAACAATGTCGTAAACAGGGTAATGTTTTCTGCCCTTGCGTCTTAATCTTAATTTAACCATTTTAGTAAACCTTTATATAATTGAGAAAAAAAATAATTTTGTCATTCTTCATTATTGGGGCTATGCCCCGTGAATGCCCTAACCTCAGAGAACTACCTGCGATTAAATCCGCCTGGCATTTTTGGTAAGAACTTACTTTTCTTGCCTTGAGTAACGTTTTTCATTAATTTTTGCATTTCTTCAAATTGCTTTAGGAGACGATTAACATCCTGAACCTGAGTTCCACTTCCCCTAGCAATTCTTATTCTTCGGGAACCATTAATAACTTTGGGATTTTTTCTTTCTTGTTTAGTCATGGAATGAATAATGGCTTCAACTTTTTTAAATGCACCATCATCAATATTCACATTCCTCAACTGCTTGTCCATTCCGGGAATCATTCCCAAAAGGTCACGCAATGAGCCCATTTTCTGAATAATTTTTAACTGTTCCAAAAAATCATCGAAAGTAAATTGATTCTTTCTGATTTTTTCTTCCAGCTCTTCAGCCTGTTTCTGATCGTATTGTTGTTCTGCTTTTTCTACGAGTGTTAGCACGTCGCCCATACCAAGGATACGAGAAGCGATACGTTCAGGATGGAAAGGTTCCAAATTGTCAAGTTTTTCGCCAGTACTAACGAATTTTATTGGTTTACCAACAACTTCTAACACCGATAATGCTGCACCACCACGAGTATCGCCATCTAATTTAGATAACACGACACCAGTCAGGTTTAATGCGTCATGGAACGATTTTGCAGTAGTAACTGCATCTTGACCTATCATTGCGTCGCAAACAAACAAAATCTCGGTGGGTTTAACAGTTGCAGCAATATTTTTAACTTCGTTCATCATCTCTTCGTCAATAGTCAAACGACCAGCAGTATCGATGATTACAATATCTCGCCCGAATTTTTTTGCGTAAGTAAGTGCATTTTGACAAATTACGACGGCATCTTTAATTTCTTCAGTAAAAACAGGTATCTTTATTTGTTCTGCCAATTGTTTTAATTGTAAAATTGCGGCAGGACGATATATATCTGCCGCAACCAATAATGGCTGACGTCCTTTTTTGCGAAGGTTTTTAGCTAATTTAGCACAAAAAGTAGTTTTACCAGAACCCTGAAGACCAGCAACCAATACAATTGTCGGAGCTTGTGAGGCAAATGTTAATTCCGCCATTTTTTTGCCCATCAAATCCACTAATTCATCATGGACAATTTTGACAATTAATTGCTCAGGTAATAACTTTCCCTTAACATCACGGCCTATGGCTTTTTGTTTGACATCCTCAACAAATTTTTTGGCAACATTATAATTAACGTCAGCATCAAGCAATGCATTGCGTATCTCGATGAGTGCATCGGCAATATTTTCATCGCTGATGGTTGACTGACCACGAAATTTCTTAACTGCTAATTCAAGCTTTTCTTGTAAACTTTCAAACATAATAAAATACTGATTAATACAGAACTACAAAAATAGGAAAATAACTTCAATTGAAAAAATTAAAATGGATGATCATCATCATTTTGGTCAAAATCTTCTTCCCATCCGGAATTTATTTCCATAGGTTTCTCTTCATAACCAAGTTCAAGGTTATCAAAACGTGCACATCTTTTATCGAATGCTACTCTAACAGTACCCGTTGGTCCATTTCTTTGCTTACCTATGATTAATTCACCAGTTCCCTCGGTTGAGCTACCATCTTCGTAAGCCATCGTTTTATATTGTTCTGGACGATTAACAAACATAACAACGTCGGCATCCTGCTCAATTGAGCCTGATTCCCTCAAATCACTCAGCATAGGTCTTTTGTCTGTTCGTGATTCAACCGACCTGTTTAGCTGGGCAAGCGCTACTACAGGTATGTTCAATTCTTTGGCAATTTGTTTGAGAGATTGCGAAATAAACGAAATCTCTCGCTCCCTGCTTTCGCTTTTTGGGGCAGTCATTAATTGCAAATAATCTACAAATACGCACTGAACCTGATATTCTGCTACCAATCTACGGCATTTTGCTCGCAGTTCCATTACCGATAGCATGGGGCTATCGTCAATAAACATTGGTGATTCGGATAATCTGCCCAACGACCTTACTATCATTTCGTTTTCTACTTGGCTTATCTTTCCAGTTCTTATTTTGTGCTGGTCTAATTTGGCGTCGGCGGATATTAATCTTGTTACAATCTGAACACCACTCATTTCTATAGAAAATAATGCTGTAGAAATATGCTCTTTTACACTCATATTCCTCATCAGCGATAGCGCTAGTGCAGTTTTTCCCATAGATGGTCTGGCAGCAATAATTATTAAATCTGACCTCTGAAAACCACCTAAAATATCATCTAAAAGACTAAATCCAGTAGTTAAGCCAGTAAGTCCACTTTTATCATGCTCGGACAACTTGCTAATTATTTTGTAAGTTTCTTTGGCAAGCTTACTAATAGGAGTAAAAGTCTTTTTAAGTCTTTTATTGGCAATTTCAAAAATTTCTTTTTCTGCCCTGTCAATTTCGTCAATCGCATCTGTAGAGTCATCAAAACAACTGGATACAATACCATTTGCTGTGTTGATAAGCAATCTTTTTAGATATTTTTCCTGAACTATCCTTGAATATTGCTCTATATTTGCACTTGTTGGGGTTATGTCCATTATTTCTGACAAATATACCGAGCCACCTACAAATTCTAATTTATCCTGAGATTGCAGTTCCTCTTTGACAGTTAATAAATCAGGAGTAAATCCACGCTCATTGATATTGATTATTGCTTGATATATATCCTGATGCCGTTCATGAAAAAAACTATCCTTATTAATTATCTCTATAGATTTGGAAATTGCTATTCGCTCCAGCATCATAGAGCACAATACGGCTTGCTCTGCTTCTAATGAATGCGGGGGGATTTTGTTTAGAAAATCGATATCTTTTCTGGCACTTTTATTTTTAGTTTCTTTCTTAATCATTTTTATTATTTAATTTGATTTATTATATTAAAAGTAATGATAATGTAAATATGAAAATTGATTAATTATACACAAATTTTTAACAATTAAAATTTAGTTTGATAATGAGCAAAATATTAGTAGTTGACGACGCTGAATATATTCTTGAGACAACCGCAGCAATTCTGAGATACGAAGGGCATGAAGTTGAAATAGCAGATAATGGTAAAACAGCTTTTAGCATTGCAATTCAATTTATGCCTGATTTAATTCTAAGTGATATTTCTATGCCAGAAATGGATGGTTACCAATTTTTGGAAAAAATTAGATATGAAAATTCTCTTAATAGTACACATTTTATATTCTTGACTGCCTTTGCTGACAAAACAAATATTCGCCTTGGGATGGAAAAAGGGGCTGATGATTATTTGATAAAACCATTTTCGAGGGACGAGTTGGTTGCTGCAATAAATGCACAATTCAAAAAGCATCAAAAAGTAGAGCAGCAATTAGAAGAAAAAGTTACCAGACTGGGGAAAAGTATCATTACCATTTTACCCCACGAATTTAGGACTGTTCTAAATCAAATAAGTGGTACTGCAAAATTTATCAATGTTAATTACCGAACAGTAAATCATGAGGAATTGGTAGAGCTTACTCAAGATATTATTAGCTCATCAGAAAGATTATTAAAAATTACAGAAAATTATTTGATATATGCACGGCTGGAATCCCTTGCATATTCTAATACAAAAAGACTGGTGTTAAGAAGTTTCAAAACCGATGAGCCAACGGCGTTGGTCCATGATATTTCTCAGATTATTGCAGACAGATTTGCTCGATTGGATGATTTGGAGGTTTATGGTACATTTAACGATATATATTTGGAAGTATCAACGGATAGTTTCCATAAGATTTTGAACGAATTGATTGAAAATGCATTTTATTTTTCGGAGAAAGGTACCAAAGTAATTATTAGTGCATCGTGCAAAAATGATTCTTTCATAGAATTTAAAATCAAAGATTATGGAAGAGGTATGAGCGAGGAACATATTGCTTCAATTGGTGCAATGATACAGTTCGAGAGAGATATTTACGAACAGCAGGGCGTGGGACTTGGGCTTACAATATCAAAGAAAATAGTTGAAATGCACGATGGCGAATTTACTACTGAAAGTAAAGTTGGTATTGGTACTGAGATAACTTTTACCCTGCCATATAAAAGGAATTAAATTTAGAAGGAGGTGCCTACTGAAAGCGACAAGAAAACTCCACCAAAATTCTGAATAGGTAATCCTATAACGCTTTCTAATCCATTATCCCCAAAGGGAACATAATAATATTTTATATTTACGCCCAAAACGTTAGAAGAAAGACTGCCAAAATATGCGCCAAGACCAATAAATCCCCCAAATTTGGTATATGTATCTGCAAAACTGAACGATTTGAACCATCCCATCACCTCACCATTAGGAATTCTGTTTACTGTATAGGGAGTTGCAACAATCAGAGTTGGTCCAATTCCACTAGTGATATATGGTTGGAAAGATTCAGATAAACTACTTTTAAAAATAAAATACTGAAGCCCCAGCATAATAGGAAATTTGAAAATTCTGTTAATTTTATTCCGTACTTGCCAAGTATAAAAACCTTGATTGTCTATCACTAATTCTTCAAATTCATCACTATTTCGAGCACCAGAGAGATATAAACTCGCATAGGCAAGCATGTTCTCGCTAAGATAAGTGTGTAGAAATAGCCCAAATCCAAAGCCACTATCAGACAAAAGCAAATCTGCTCCCCAGCCACTTGTTTTGGTATTTGTGTTGTCCTTCGCATTGATTAATGGGCGGGGAGATTCGAAGATAATCGTGCTATCGGGAGAAAAAGGCGTAGGAGAACCACCCTTATCTTGAGAATAAACCATCAAACTTGAGAATAACAGTATAATCAAAAGATTTAAAAACTTAAACATAATAACTAATTTATATATTATTTTAATATAATAACGTAAAGTTAAATGAATAAATTGTATTAAAGTTGTTTCTTTTGTATTTTTACATATAGAATTGTAACAATTTGTTAAAATTAAATGAAATTATCACATTTGGAATTAATTCTAAGTGAATTATTTCCATCAAAGTATGCTGTTGAAGGTGACAAGATTGGACTGCAAGTAAATTGTGGTGATAATATTGTTAATAATATTCATGTTGCTTATGAGTTAACTGATGAAGTGATAAATGAATCAATAAGTCTAAAAACCGACCTTTTAATTGTCTTTCATCCATTAATTTATAAACCCTTAAGTGAAGTTACTTTTAACGACAGGGTAGGTAATTTAATCATTAAATTAATTAGAAACAACATATCATTATACGTGATACATACTATATATGATACCAACCCCAAAGGTACAAATTATTTGATTGCCGAAAAGTTAGGATTAAAGAAAGTTTCCAATCTAATTGATTACTTTCCGGAGGAAGATATTGGTATGGGGTTTGTGGGATATTATGAAAATCCAATTAATGCAAAACAATTCTTGGAACTTTGCCATAATACTTTTAGTAACCCGATTAGGTATTGCAGTTGTCAGAATAAATTTATTAAAAAAGTTGTTTTAATTGGTGGTAGTGGTTCATCATTTTTGAATAGTGTTCTTAAAACAGATACTGATGCATTTATTACAGCAGATAATTCATATCATACTTTTCATAGATTAAAGGGCAAGATATGGCTAATTGACCCTGGACATTACGAAATGGAGCAGTTTGTAGCCAAAGGTATTTTTAATGTAATTAGTGCCCATATTCCAAAAACTGTTAATAAACTTACCTTGTCTTCGGTCAATACTAATCCGGTTGATTATTTTACAAATGAATAAGAATTTTTAATAAATATAATGATTGTGAGGAAACATGGAATCCCAAATATTTTACATTGCTCAAATTGCGTCAATCGATGAACGTCTCGATGAATTAATCGAAGATTATGGAGATTTGCCCGAACAAATAAAAGTCAAAGAGTCTCATCTCAGTGAAAAAAAGATGATTGTTGATGATACACAGAGCATGCTTGATGATTTCAAAAATTTTATTTCAAAGGCAAAAGTTACCTTAGTTGATCTGAAAACTCGTGAGGAAAAATTGACTCAGCAACAATTTCAAGTTCGCAATAACAAGGAATTTGATGCTATCACAAACGAAATTAATCATTTGAAGACCGAGCACGAAAAACTATCCGATGAATTGCGTACCAGCGGTGTAAAGATTGAGAACCTTGCTAATATTCTTAGTGGACAAACTAAAGAAATGGAAAAAGCAAAAGTAGAATTAGATGAGGTCTATGTTGAAGTCCAGAGATTGGCTGGTGACCAAAATGATGAACTGGACAGGTTGAAAAATTTGAGAAAAAAGTTAATAGTAAATCTAAAATCTAAATTTCATCAGGATTATGACAGAATTCGTACTATGCATTCTGATGCGGCGGTAAGAATCAAAAAAAGTAGTTGCTCGGGATGTTTTAGCTTCTTGCCTGCTCAGCAAATTGTTGAGGTTAGGAATAACTTGGGTACTTTGTACTTTTGCGAAAGTTGTGGTAGAATATTGATTCCCGAGGATTTATATATAGAGGATGTGATTTAATTTTTATTTTTGGGGAAGGTGGGCAATCGCCCGCTATTGCGGGAGGAAAGTCCGAACTCCGTGGAACAGCGTGCTTCGTAACTCGAAGGCAGTTAGGTTGCTACAAGACAATCAAGCTGACGGAAAGTGCAACAGAAAGAATACCGCCAATCCGATTTGTAAGAATGTCATGGAGGTAAGGGTGAAATGATAGCTTAAGTAACTATCTGCATTTTTGGTAACAAATATGTACGGCAAACCCCACGCGGAGCAAGGTCAAATATAGATACTTATTTTCAGCACGTTCCTGCTGTTCACTTTAGAGTGAGGGTATCAGGGTAGACCGCATGATATTTACGGTGACGTAAATACAAGATAAATGATTGCCTCCGGTTTTTAACCGAAGACAGAATTCGGCTTACAGCCTTCCTCTTTTTTTTATAAGATTTGTTATATTCGTTTTTTTATTATATATTAGTGTTTTTAGAAAGGTATATATGCAGTTACCAGAAGATCCATTTGTACGAGAACTTTTACCTGAATTCATTGATTCGTGGATTGATGAACTTAATACTAATTTTCCTCAATTGTTTGCTGACAAGAATTCATCGGAACTTTATAGAATGGCCCATACAATGAAAGGGTCCTGCTACCAGTTTGGACTGAAGGAACTTGGTGACGTTGGTGTCGAGTTAATGATGCTTATCAAAAATGAAGATTGGGAAAAAGTAGAATCCCAATGTAACTTTGTGGTAGCTAAACTCGTAGAATATAAAGAATATGTGTCTAAGAATTTAATTGTTTAATAAATGATGGTGATGTCTATGAAAAAGATTTCCATCTTTGTAGTCGGCTTGATTGTTTTTGGAACCCTTTTTGTGAGTTTATCAGCTCAGCAACGAATAGCCGTTTTACCGTTTAAAAATTTAGATGGTAAGTTGGAATTTAATGAATGGTGTTTTAATTTGCAGGATTCACTAGCAAAATCTCTTAAGAATATGGATATTCAGGAAAATCAATTCAGAATTGTGCCTATTGATTCAGTAGAATTTGCACTTGCTGAATTAAATTTAGATCCTGATAATCCACAGTATTTTACAGATTTGTGGAAAGCTGTAAAAAAAATGAACGTAACAAAAGTTGTGTCTGGTGAGTTCAATGTACAGGGCGAAACTATAATTATTAATGCTAAGATTTATGATGTGAAGTTAAAACTTCCACTACCCAATAATCAGGCAAGGGATGTATTTAGGAAAGTTAATAATGTATATGACGCAATTCCTGAAATCACTCAAGCACTGTTTCCTGGTATGTAATATTATTATACTAACTTATGAATTGTAAAATATGTAACTCAAACAACATCTCCAAAAATCATATTGGAGATGTTGCCGTTTTTAATTGCAAGAACTGCGGTATTGTGTATTTATCGCAATTTCCAAGTATTGATAATATCACTAAATTATATACTGACGAATATTTAATCTCAAATAAATCTGAAATCACAGAAATTAGAAGAATTTCACAGGCAGCCGAACAGTACTTTCTTATCAAAAGTATCGAAAAATACAAGTGTAACTATTCATCTTTGGTTGATATTGGGTGCGACAAAGGATTATTTCTCGACGAAATAAGACGTAATGGATTTGATACTTTTGGTGTAGAATTATCCAAATCATCAGTTAAGTATTGCAGGAATATTGGACTGAAAGTTGAAAATAATATCGCTGATTTTTCAAGAAAGTTTGATGTAATTACAATGAACCATTCACTTGAGCATTTTACAGAACCCTTAAATGAAATTATAAATTTAAGGAATTTCCTTAATCCTGAAGGGATTTTATTAGTCAGAGTGCCAGCATTTGATTCAGTATGGGCAAAAATTCTCTCAAAAAGATGGATATGGTTTCAAGCAGAGCACCATTACTTTCATTATTCAATACAATCCCTTCAGAAATTGTTGGAATTATCTGGCTTCGAAGTAAAAGAAATTTACCATCGGCGCCCCTCTGCAATACTGTCGTATTTTAATTCAATAATAACACAATTGTCATTTGCGAAAAATAATGTTGGCAAATTCAACGTTTCATTTTTAATTAAGCAAATAATTAAAAATTTGACAGCCGTTGAAATATTTGTAATTGCACAAATAAGAGACTGATTATTTTATATTCAATCTGATACCAGCGGTTAGAATTCTTCCATAAGAAACAGGACTTGAATCTCCACCAGCTGAATGAACACCACCTTGGGAAGCAGATTGTTTTATATTAACTACGTCGAAAATGTTTTTGACACCCAAGGATAAATTAATCTGTCCATCCCAAAAATCTCTCGAAATAGTTACATCAGCTAAATGATAATCATCGATTAAAAACTCCTCATAATCAGTATCATTTATTAATTGGAAGCCAGCTTGTTTGCCATTGTATTTGTAAAATAAAGCCAATTTTAAATCAAGAAAATTGCTTGACCAAAGTATGTTTACGATAGCCTCTGGATTAAATATAAACTTTGGTGCTTCCAGGGAATCAACTAATTTATATTTTTTGGCTATCCAGGAAATTCCAATTTTTGATGATAAATCATTGCGAATGTAACTTAAATTAAAACTGAATCCAGTGCTTTTAAAATTCCCAATATTGATATAAGAATATAATTCGGAATTTACGTTGGCTAATGTAATCAGGTCGTTTACATCATTATAAAAGAATGAAGGTTCGAATTTGAAGGCGTGTGTTGCACCTTCAGAATGCAGGTTAAAGCCAAAATTAAAACTATTCGATGTTTCGGCTTTTAATTCAGTGTTACCCTGTATATTGTGGTTAATATCCACAAATAAAAAATGTAATTCTTGTATGGAAGGTGCTCTGAATCCACGAGCATAGGAGGCTCGCAAAGTAAGGTAATTACTAAAATCAACTTTCAAATTTATAGATGGAATCAGCGGAGCATCGTATTGGGTATTATGTATTGCCCTAATGGCAGGTTGAAGAATTAACTCTTCAAGAACTTTATATTGCAAACTTGCAAAAAGAGCGTAATCATTGATGTTTTGTTCAATATTTTTAATTTTTTCGCCACGTGCACTATGAAGATTTAAATCAAAACCTACTTGATAGCTAAGTTTCTGGTATGCATTATCATGACTGTAGGAACCTCTAAGCATCCAGCTGTCAAATATGGAAGTGTCCTGATCGGAAGGGTCAGTTGTTAATACATCATTCAATGTAACAAGATTTCGTAGAAATGTATTTTTTCGTCTTTCGTAATACGAATAATCGCCCTGTATTTCAAAAAAACGCTCTTTGGTTATTTCACCTTTGGCAGATATGGAATTTGAAACTCTGTAAGTTCGATAATGGTCATCAAAAGCCGATTCTTTGTATGGTTTAATTGGTTGACCGCGATTTAATATATAATCGTAGAAAAAACTACCGCGGTAGCGAATTGTGAACTTGTCCAAGAAAGTATTAAACTGCCAATCAGAAAAATACTGCTCTTTAGGCTTCCATTGTTTAAATCTGGAAGTATCCACAGGGGAATAGCCCTTGAAAAAGTTTCTTCCACCACTAACTAATATATTATTTTTTCCAAAATTATAACCAATTCCACCATCAAAATTGTAAGTACCAACAGACTCATAGTAAGAATTGCCATTAAAAAACAAGCGGTCATCAAAGTAATCTTTTGTTATAATATTGATTACTCCACCTAAGGCATCGCTACCATACATAGCTGACATCGGTCCCTCGATTATTTCTACCCTTGCAGCATTATTCAGATTAATTTGTGAAAGGTCTAAATTACCATTTAACCTTCCTATCATTGGAACTCCGTCAATCATAATCTTCACATTTTGACCCGAAAGTCCATTAATCGTCATTGATGAGCCTAAAACGTTGTCTTGTGAAACTTTGATATTCATTTCGTTTGACATCAAATCCCTTAAATTTACAGCTGATTGTGCCTGTATTCTCTCTGCAGATACTGTAGTGATTTGATAAACCGATTTCTGTGAACTTCTTGGAGTATATTGTCCGGTAGTCACTACTTCATCTAATATAAATTCTTTTCTCTTCAATTTAATAATTAGCCCCAATTCATCTTTAATTGTATCAGAAAATGGATTGTAACCTATTTGATTAATTTGGACAATAAATGGAAACTTAACTTTAAAATTAATGATGCCCACCTTGTTTGTTAATCCAAATTGGAATGTATCTTTGCAAGTTTTATCAAGACACATTGCTGCAACCTTCACAAATGATAAAGTAGAATTAGATTCCTCATCAATTACTTTTAATTGAATGTTAGCCAAGGCTGTAAAATTAATTAACAGCAATAAAACAAATACTCTCATATATATTTTCTAAATTTAGACAGATTACAAAAAACTAAAATACTAATCTAATTTTATTTTTTAAATAGAAGTTTTTTAAATTTTAAGCAAATGATAAATTTCTTCTTTGCCAATTTCTTTATATTCTCCAGGCATAATACCCTCTAAGGTTAAATCTTCGATAGCAAATCTTAACAATCTTAGTGCAGGAAATCCAACTTTTGCTGTCATTTTTCGTACTTGGCGATTTTTTCCCTCAGTCAAATAAATTTTAATTAAAGAAGTTGGGATATTTGCCCTAAATCTGATTGGAGGAACCCTTTCGTACAAGGTTGTTGCATTCTCCAAAATTTCAACTTTGCATGATGTAGTTTTAAAAATTCCTCCATTTATATTGATATCAATGCCCCTCTGAAGCAAATTAACTGCATTGTTGTCGAATAATCCCTCTACCTGAACCAAGTAGGTACGTTGATGATGGAATTTAGGATTTAGAAGTCTATAGTTTAAACGCCTGTCATTAGTAATAATCAAAAGTCCTTCGGAATCAAAGTCCAATCTACCTATAGGGTATGCTTCCTTGTCAATATTCAGATAATCTGACAAATTTTTCTTTTCAGGTTCACTCGTAAACTGGCACATTACTCGATAAGGTTTGTTGAATATATAATATTTATCCATTTGTTAGTACATCTATATCAGTTATTGAAAATAAGGCAGATAAATTACGTGTTACCAAATTAGCATTAATCAATTCATAGAATTTGATGAGCTTATCTCTGTAATCTACCAATTCTATTTTAACAGGCAAATCCATAGATAATTGGAGTAGTTTTGCCGAGTGAATTTTGTGTCCTTTGCCGTACGACATTATTCCCCTGAATACTGAACCGCCATCAATCCCATTTTCTACAGCTTTATGCAGTATGAATTCATATAAAGAATTGCTATCGATTTTAGAATTCTCATTAATATAAATGCTCAGGAGTGATTTTTGTATAAATGCC
>CAYUZZ010000028.1:0-4930 GCA_964449505.1 uncultured Hyphomicrobiales bacterium
AAATTAAAGCACCGTGCACCAGCACGCCAAGCCATAGCAATACCATCACCGGTAGATTCAGGCGGGTTGGTTGTATGCAGGTATATTTGCCCAATTCCACCAGATGCCAATATAGTCTCACTTGCATAAATCGGAAATACTTTGTTGGACTTGTTATTTACAATTAATGCCCCAAAACAAGCGGGTTTGTCATAAATATCGAGTGAATTAACGGAGTGATGAGCAAGAGTAAGTAAGTCTATTGCAGTATGGTCAGTTAAAATTTTAATGTTCTTATGTGACTTTACTTCGGCTATCAGTGCATCGTGAATTGTATGACCGGTTTTGTCCTTAGAATGTATTATTCGTGGTTCGGAATGTGCCCCCTCTGCCGTTAGATGAAGTTCTCCGTTTTTATTTTTATCGAAATTAACATTAAACCTGTTAATTAGTAAATCTTGTACTAATTGGGGACCAAGATTGCATATTTGATCGACGGCAGGCTCCCAACAATGACCATCGCCAGCAGTCAGGATATCATTTTTTAACTTTGATTTATCGTCATCTATACCTTCAAAAATAATACCACCCTGAGCCCATGGGGTATTGCCAGAGAGTAATTCATTTGTTTTGCTTATCAAGGTTACTTCTTTGCCACTCTCTGCAGCAGCTATAGCCGACACACAACCCGCAATACCAGAACCTAAAATTAAAATTTCTGTTTTATTCATAATCGAAAATAAGTAAATAGCTAAACTAAACAAAATTAAATTAAGATAATAATTTATTAAATTTGTAATTAATTATTTTCGTCAGACACTTATTAATATGGAAATTATAATTACAATATTGAGTTCTTATCTGATTGGTTCTATACCATTCTCATTTTTCATTGTTAAAATGTTTCACAATAAAAATATAATAACAGAAGGTAGTGGAAATGCAGGAGCAATGAACAGTTACGAACTAAGTAACAACAAATTAACAGGTATAATTGTACTTTTGATTGATTTACTGAAAGGTGCTTTAGTAGTGCTTATTTACAATTCTTTTCTAAAGCCCGATATTTCATTGCTTTATATTTCTGCATTCTGGGTAGTATTGGGTCATAACACAAGTATATTTTTAGGCTTTAAAGGCGGTAGGGGGCTATCCACAGCAGCAGGTATTTTTCTGCTTATCAATCCTTATTTGATTATATCTTGGATTTTAATGTGGTTTGCAGGATATTATGTGATAAGGAAAAATGTTCATATAGCTAATTCCATTGCGTTAATCGGCTCAACAATACTTGCCTTTTCTACTCCAGATCAATTGTTGTCAGCATTTGATTTTCTGGGAATAGGTCATTATATTGGAATTAAATTGTTATATTCCGTAGTATCAATATTGATATTAATTAAGCATATCAAGCCATTAAAAGAATTATTGGCAACTGGAGCATAGATGAGTTACTTTAATTTTCAAGGAAAGAAAGTTCATTATGTGGTTGCTGGGACCGGATCCCCATTAATGCTTCTTCATGGGAATACCACATCATCCAGATTATTTAACAGTGATATTGCCTTTTTTTCGCAGTATTTCAAAGTGATAGCATTAGATTATCCTGGGCATGGTTTTTCTGATAGATTAGAGGTCTTTCCGAAGGACTTTTGGCGATACAATGCCCAGTGTGCAATTCAATTATGCCATTTGCTGGCAATTGAACAAATCAATTTGATAGGAACCAGCGGCGGTGCACTTGTTGCACTAAATATGGCAGTATTGGCTAATGAGCTTGCACCCATGATTATTGCAGATAGCTTTTTCGGTAATAGATTGTCTGCCGAAGAAGCCGAGAAAATAGTTAAAGGAAGAAAGAAGTCTAAACGTGATTTTATGATGATGCAGTATTGGAAGCAATTTAACGGCGAATATTGGGACAAAATGGTTGATTTGGATTGCGACACTCTTCTGGCAATTGGCAGGGAGAAATTGCCTCTGATTTGGGGAGATTTAAGCAAAATAAAATCCGAAGTATTGTTGGTTGGCACATCGAGCGATGAATTGATTCCTGATGCTCATGCACGAATGACGGAGCTTGCCGAGATTATTCCTACATCAGAGCTTGCACTATATAATTACGGAAGACATACATTTATGATTACAGAAAAAGAAGAGTTTAGAAGAATTGCTTTAGATTTTTTATCAGCTTATTGAGGTTTTGCTTATGAGTAAAAATGTATTGATTGCCTTAGCTTATGGCACTGAAGAAATAGAAGTGATCAGCGTAATAGATTTGCTTCGAAGGGCATCTTATAGGGTAACGGTAGCGAGCAGTGCAGAAATTGTTACACTTTCTCGAGGAGTCAAAATTAAGAATGAATTATTATTGGATTCTATGAGCGAACTTGCTGAATTTGATGCTATTGTAGTACCTGGAGGTACTAACGGGGTTAATATCCTTAGCACTAATAACAAGTTATTAACGATTATAAAAAATAATTATGAAAAAGGAAATTTGATTGCCGCAATTTGTGCCGCTCCGCTTGTCCTAAAAAAAGCGGGCATATTAAGCAAGGAGTCAATTGTTACAAGCCACCCAGGGATAAGAGAAGAATTAGGAGATTATATTTACTCAGAAGAAAGAGTTGTAGTATGTAATAATTTGATAACTTCGAGGGGTGCAGGCACATCGTTCGAATTTATTTTTGCTATTTTGAATTACTTTGGCGATGGCGATAAAGCAGAGAAAATTGCGAATGATATTTTATATAAATAAATTTACCAAATACAATTATGGAAATGATTGAAGCAACGATTAGAGTATATGGTTTGGTACAAGGGGTAGGTTTTAGATATTTTGTATTCAGGAATGCAGAAATATTGGGAGTGAACGGTTATACTAAAAATAATTTGGACTCTAGTGTAGTCAGCATTTTGGAGGGTGAGGCAACAAAGGTGAATCAATTGTTGAAATTAATTAAACAGGGTCCGTCGCGTGGACGGGTTGACCATTTTGATGTTGCTTTTTCTGAATTTAATAATAAATTTAAACGTTTCGATATTCTTTAATGAACAAACTTGCTACTATATTATTTTTAAATATAATTTTATGTGTAACGGCTGTGGCAGAGGACTTTAGTTTTAGATTGCCGGCAGCTGGTAAGTTATCGCCTAAAGTAGCTCTTGCTCTTAGTGGCGGTGGAGCAAGGGGATTTTCGCAAATTGGCGTTTTAAAATCATTCGAAAAAAACGGGATAAGAATTGATTATATAAGCGGTACCAGCATTGGTGCCATTGTGGGTGGCTTATATGCGTGTGGTTATAACGCCCAAGAATTGGAGGACATAATTTTATCGAACGATTGGAAGGAAACTGTAGCCATTTCCAAGAATAGAAGGAGCGATTTGTTTATAGACCAGAAAGAAATATATGACAAAAGTTTGATTACAATCAAGTTTAATAATTTTGACATAGTGCCACCGGAAGCCATTTCTTCGGGTAATCCATTCGACAGCTTTATTCAAAAAATATTCTGGAATGCACCATCACAACCAGAAAGTAATTTTGATTCGTTAAAGATACCGTTCAGGGCGGTTGCAACAGATTTGGCAAGTGGCAAATCTGTATCATTTGCTGAAGGCAATATTACCAAAATAGTACGTGCAAGTGCTACCATTCCCTTACGTTATACGCCAGTAAGAATTGGGTCTATGATACTTGTAGATGGCGGAGTTATGTCTAATATTCCAGTTGAACCATTGTATGATTTTAATCCCGATATAATACTGGCGGTGAACTCTACATCTCCTTTGTTAGAGGCACAGGAGCTAAACAATGCATGGAACTTGGCTGACCAAGTGGTGTCGATTGCTATGGAGAAATTCTCGAATGCTTCAATAAATAAATCAGATATAACAATTCATCCAAAGATGAATAATCATTCCAATAGTAATTTTGAAGGTATAGATAGCTTGGTTGGTTTTGGTTACGAAGCTGCGGAGCTGCAAATTAATAATATTAATGAATTGATAGATAATAAGATTTACGAAAAAATCAGGGTTTTTGTTCAGTCAAATAATATGGATAGGGCGATATTCCCATTCCAACTTACCTTAATAAATTTTCCGATACATTTGGAAAATAGCATCAAATCTGATTTTAATCAGATTAACAGCATAGCGGATATATCTCGACTTATATTTAAAATTGTTAAAAATGATTTTAGTTATGATAGTATTGATTTTATTATTAGTGGAGACAATCTGGAGTTGAAATATATAGCCAACGAACAAATATCTGTAATAAATACAATTTGCCCTCATAATAAAGAGCTTGAAATAAAGCTGAATAATTATTTATTAGCTAAATTTATTGGGAAATACTACAATAAGTACAATATGTCAGAAATAAAGGATTCGATTTATAGATTTTTAAGAGAAAATAATATTCATCTGACGAAGGTGGATTCGCCAGTTTACAAAAACGGATTGTTATCATTTGAGATTGATGATAATCAGATTGATCAAATAAAAATAGAAGGTTCTTCTGCAAAGAATTTTATTATAGAGCGTGATTTAGCATTTAAGGTAGGCGACCATCTTGCTGTGGAGCAACTGATTGATAGTTGGGATAATTTGATAAATACCGATTTGTTTAGTGATGTAGAGATTTTACCTTATCGTGATAAAGACGACAAATTAGTTGTTAAAGTAAGCCTGAAAGATGGCGGAACGCAGACATTACGACTTGGCGGAAGAATAGATAGCGAACGGAATGCTCAGGCTGGGTTGCTGTTAATACAAGAGAATTTATTCAACTTTGGTGGTAGATTAAGCGGGCAAATTAATTTTAGCGAATCATTTTTGAATACAAAATTGAAATTGGAAAATGCAAGATTGTTTAGCTCCGACCTGAATTTTGCTGTAGATGTGTACTATAATCGTTGGAAGGGTTTCGAGTATAGCCC
>CAYUZZ010000028.1:4940-8271 GCA_964449505.1 uncultured Hyphomicrobiales bacterium
AGATAATCTTCCCTCAAATCATTATGAAAATAAAAGAATATTCAATTATGATGTTGAAAATATAGGCTCGTCCATCACTGGTGGAGTACAAATTGCACGTGATGGCACTCTCTACTCAAAATTACGATTTGAATATCAGAAATTTAATAGGGACAGCGATACATCTAAAAAGGACTTCTATCCCCTATCTACAATCAAGTTTGGTGTATTGTGGGACAATTTGAATGACAGATATTTCCCAACTAACGGAAGATCTATAGAGATGTCCTTAGAAAGCAATCTCTTGCAGAATCCTGATATTGTTGGATTTTCGAAAGCCAAAATGCAGTATTCGTCATATTACAATATAGGAGGGCACACTATTAGCCCAAGTCTGAGGTTCGGGGTTGCTGATGCAAGCCTTCCTTATCCAGAATTTTTCTTTTTGGGTGGCGAAGACTCTTTTTTTGGACTTTTGTCGGAAGAACTTTTGGGCAGACAGATTTTTAGCGGTTCAATATCATATCGTATATTGATGCCATTTGAAATATTTTTTGATACGTATTTGTTTGCAAGATTTGATATTGGAAACGTTTGGAATAAAGAGGAAGATATTAAATTAAGTAATTTACGACAAGGATTTGGATTGGGCATTGCTATCAACACACCTGTTGGACCGGCAAAGTTCTCCTATGGCAGGAGTATTTTTTCTAACAATCAGTACGAAAGTGTAATTTATGGTCCTTCTGTTTTTTATTTTAGTATTGGACTAAATTTAAATTAAAAAATATAAATAATATAAATAATGGGAATATGATAATTACAACAAAAGGTTAAATCTCACGTTTGATAAAATTGGATTGAATAGTCACTCGTATTTTTAAAAAAGGGAATATTTAGATGGGACAGATATTTGACAGATTATCGGGGATACTCAAATCCGGTATAACTACCGATACTCCAAATTTTGCGGATTTTATGCTTAAGAACGAAGATGATGAGCTTAGAAGTATAATTGACGATTTGAATAATAAGAAGAAAGAACAGAATTACTCTAAAAAGGATTTTGAGGATAAATATTCTAAAGTGAACGTCGGCATTGACCAAGCATATCAAATATTAAAAATTGACTCCGCCACAAGCAATGACGATATAAAAATTGCGTACAAAAATAGAATAAAAGAATACCACCCCGATAAGGTTTCTACTATGGGTGAAGAAATCCAGAGTGTGGCAAGAATAAAAACCCAGCAAATTAATGAAGCCTATTCTCTATTAAAAAAAATTAAAAACTTTTGATTATGAATATTATAAAAGAAATTGGGATAATATGCTTGGCTGCATTTGCAATTTCAATTGCATATAATTTTACTCAACCAGAGCCAATTCCGCTGATTCGCGAAGAGAAACCTATTGCTTCAATTGACGATAGCATTTTGTTTGATTCGCTTGCTGCGGAAATAACTAATCCGGTAATTATAGATAGTAACAGCTCAAAAGGAACGTTAACGTCCATAATTGACAGTAGCAAAGCCATAAGCGGACTTACCAAAAAGGCAGATTCGTTAATTGTATCTGCCAATGGAATGGGCGATGTAAAGAATAATCAACAAAAAATTGCAGATGCACACCTCAATTTAGGAAAAACGCTTACTTATGAGCAAATGCTGAAGGTAATTGCGAACCCGAGTTTTTTGATAATAGATGCCAGAAGTCCGGAAAATTATTCAAAGAATAAAATAGGTAATGCGATAAATATTTTTCCTTACGGAGACGAAGGGGAAATGATGAATTTAATAATGGGGCTTCCTACGGATAAGAAAATTATTATTTATTGCGATGGCGGACATTGTGACGCAAGTCACAAGCTGGCTGAAATAGTACTTTCGTTTGGTTACGAAAAAGTTTATATTTATACTGGTGGCTGGGAGGAATGGACGTTAAAAAAAGGATTGAAGAAGTAGTATGGATGATTTCGATTTCAGATCGGCATTTTTGAACGAAATAAAGAATCGCTTTGGTATAGTAGGCAATTCAACTAAAATATTAGAATCGTTGGAGAAATTGCTGCAAGCTGCCCCAACTGATCTGAATGTATTGATAACTGGGGAAACCGGTACTGGCAAGGAGGTTTTTGCTAAGGCATTGCATGGACTTAGTAACAGAAAAAGTAACCCATTTGTGAGCGTTAATTGTGCGGCAATACCCGAAAATTTAATAGAAGCTGAGCTATTTGGCAACGAAAAAGGTGCCTATACTGGTGCCGTAGAGCAAAGGATTGGTTTTTTTGAAACTGCTAACAAGGGGACAATTTTTCTTGACGAGATTGGCGAGATGCCAATATTGACCCAAGTAAAATTGCTGAGGGTTCTCGAATCTGGCGAATATACAAGATTAGGTTCCTCTACACCCAGAAAGGTTGATGTAAGAGTGGTTGCCGCCACCAACCGCGACCTGGAGGAGGAGATACACAATGGTAATTTCCGGCAGGATTTATATTTCCGCCTGAAATCAGTTTCAATAGTATTGCCTCCACTTCGGGAACATCCCGCCGATATTCCTTTGCTAATTAATTATGTTGGAGAAAGCACTGCTAAAAAGCTTAAGTTTAAATATCAGGGAGTTGACCGCGATGCGATAAGTGTTTTACAGAGCTTGCCATGGCCCGGTAATATTCGTGAACTACGAAATTTGATTGAAACGATTATCACATTGGAAAAGGGTGCAATTATAACACCTGAAGTACTAAGAAAGTATATCCCACCAGCACTCCCCGCTTTTGAAATAAGACAAACATTACCTGAATTATCGTTGGTTAATATTAGCAGGAATGATAATTACGAAGGTGATAGTTCGCTGATATTCAAAACTTTGCTGGAACTAAAATCGGACATAAATTCTTTAAAATTAGGACTAAATGAGCTAATATCTGAGATGCATCAGATAAAGCTAAATACGGATAATCTTTCTCTTCACAAATACGAGGAAATAGATGATGATGAAGAAATGGAAGAGCAAGGTATTCTCAATCTTGCGGATAAAGAAAGGCAATTAATAATTAACGCTCTTAAAAAATATCATGGCAACCGCAGACTTGCCTCCGATGCCTTAGGCATTAGCCAGAGGACGCTATATCGCAAACTTGCAGAATATCAAATAGAAGTATAAACAGTAAAAAGTTTTTTTTATGATTATTGTTTATATTCTCATAATTCCTTATATTAGTAGGGAGGTTAAAAACAAATTTCATGAAGATAGTTTGATTTTATACAAGTACATATTAAAAAAAGCACCTATGCACCTATGCACCTATGCACCTATGCACCTATGCACCTATGCACCTATGCACCTA
>CAYUZZ010000028.1:8371-12677 GCA_964449505.1 uncultured Hyphomicrobiales bacterium
TGCTAGAGACGGATTTGTTTCATTTTATTGCAAATATAAGAAACAAAAATATACCCAAAAAATACATAATTATTATTACAGAATACGAGCCCCAAACTTTGAGAAAGGGAAGGTAGTGGGTGGGAATATATTATATGAATAAATGTTTCTTAATGTGATTTATTTTAAATTAATAATTATTTTAAAAAGGAGTATATAATGAAAAAATTAGTTTTTATGCTTATCGCATTGCTTTTTATGGTTAATTTGTCAGTTTACTCATTGTATGAACATCCCTCTAATCCAGAATGTGGGGGAAAAAATTACAGAATTGACAAAAACTTTTGGTCGGATGGTTCCCATCGGGGTGCTTGGTTTATACAAACTAGAAAGATGAATTCAGACGGTTCGCTTGATTGGGCTAACTATAAATGTGAAGGTGTTGGCACCGAATGTAGGCGAGGGGATTGGGCAACAATTTGGAGCTTAACTTCAAACGAACCACCCTTACCGAGTGAACCGGGCACATGGCAGAGTCTATACTTTATACAATTTCCAACACAATATGACCCTTCATCGGGTTTGTATTATTAATAATTCGGGGCTACGTAACGTAGCCCTCATTTTTCAAAAAAAGGGGTATTTTTAAATGAGAATCAAAATATTGGTGCTATTTATAATTATTATCTTAATCCAAGCCTGCAAAGAAGCAAAAGAGAATTCAAATATAGAAGATTTTACTTTTAGTAGTCAAGATTTTAAAGCAGAAAATCAATATACGATAAAATGCAATAATAAGAAATATAATAATTTATACTTGTATATTATTAAAAAAACATATTCTGATCAAAACTATCAATGCGAATTGATTAAATTTAACTTAAGGGTGGAGGATCATATTGCAGACTTCCAAATAGATGAAAAAACTTACTTTGCCACATTTATTGTTTTCAACAAAGGATCTGAATATAATGAATTATATAGAAGAGAAGCGATTGTCAAAAAACGCGATAATACATTGAGTCTGTATGCTTATTATGAATTGTTATATATCGCAAAACCAGATGAATATCTTAAAATATTTAGTGAAGCACAAACCCAATACCCAGATGATTTTGGAATTTATCTTGTTAAGTGGCAATATGAAGGTATGAATGGCAGGGCATCGAGAGATAACTTGAAAAATGATTTGAACTATATCCAAAATAAGAAAACAAATAGTGGCGAAAGGAATTTGATACTTTCAATGGGCTATAAACTTTTGAAAAATAGTTCAAAACAAACAATGTACTTTGCTCTTGCTTCCGAATCTAAAATTAATATTTTAAATAACGATATTATTACTTCCGCTATAAATGATGTTTTAGAAATTGGGAAACAAAACAACTTAAATATGCGCCCAAACGAAAGTAACTTGATTAATTTGTTGGAAAATAATCCTAACAGTTATTTCACTTTAAGAAATATTGTTTCTTCCTCTAAATCTATATATGATAGCAGTTTAATTAAATTGATAAACCAAAACCTAAATGATGATGAATTTTATTATTTTGAATTGTTAGAAAGCAAATTAACTCGCCTTACATTTTCATTTTTGCCAGATTCATCCAAGGAAATATCGGAAATAATTGACATTTTCAAAAGAAGTTATGCAAATAACCAAAATGGTGTATCTGGATGCAATTCAGTCTTCATGCCTAAAGAGGCATCACTTCTTGAGGTTGCATTTTGGGCAAATTATAAATCGGAGTTGTATAATTCAGCTATTGAAACATGCTTAAGGAAAATCGAAATATTTAAGAAAAACTACAATTATTCAATAATTAACTACGAATATGAAAGAATTGTTGATATTTATCAAAATAAACTTCACGAAATTGATTCTGCTCTAATTTATCTGTTTGAAGGAGAAGAAGTATCTTTAAAGAAGAGTAAAATAAATGATGCTTTTATGAATATATTTTTGCAAAATAAAGAGAATAATAAACAAACTTTTTTAGAATGGAAATCGACAACAAAAACAAGATTAATGAGTGCCAATGCTAAGGGTAAATCAAATAGTTCCATTGATAATCTCGAAAATATAATACTTCAGGACGGCCCTTCCTTTAATCTCCTACACCCATCAAAGAATTTAATTCTGTTTTTTTACTCCTTCAATTGTGGTCCGTGCAAAATCCTTTTTGAGCAAATGACCAATGCAAAAATAATGGAATTACGGAAGAAAAATATTGAACTTATTTTTATAGCTCAGGATAAAGTTGATTTAATTGATAAAATAAAGTTAAAATATAAATTAAATTACAAGATGGTAAAAAATGCTAAACAAATTTTTGACAAATATAGTGTTAGCGCTGTACCTGTATTAATCTATATCAATACTGAGGGAAAAATATTGAATAAAATAAATGGTTTATCTGAGAATTGGTCTTTGGAGGAAACTTTGGAATTTTTCGAGTAAGAGGCTGTTTAAATGCTCAATAAATGTCATCCTGCTCATAGAGGCTGTCTCATAAGTCACTTTTTAATAAACAGACGAGGGCGTCTGTTCTACCAAGTCTTTGATTTATATGGTAGGTCGGGCATCCTTGCCTGACCTTTTGTATCCAAAATCCGACTTATGAGACAGCCTCCTTATAGTTGCTTCGTTTTGCTCAGCATGGCATTATATAGTTCCTACAGCATATTGCCCCCACCTACATCCTTCGCCGGAATCCTTCTCCAAGGACTTCGTGGACGTTATTGATGATAACAAATGCCTTGGGGTCGATACTTTTTACAAGTTCGGTCAGTGAGCCAAGCTCTCTGAGGGTAACAACGGTATAAATCATTTCACGGTCAATATTTCTGTAAATTCCTCTGGTTTTGATTGCTGTAGCTCCACGACTTAGCTCGTTGATAATTGCCTCTCCTATTTCTTCGTATTTATCGGAGATAATCAGGGCTGCGCGAGCATAGTCAAATCCATCTATCACAATATCAATTATTTTGGAGGATATAAACAGTAGAAAAAATGCGTATAAGGTAAGTGACAGAGCTGGTTTGTCTGGGGACAAATCTTTCATTTCGATTATAATGCCTGCGAGTGAAATGACGAAGAAATCTATTATCATGATTGCTTGACCGGGTTTTATGCCGAATTTTTTTTGCATTATTGCGGCAACTATATCGGAACCTGCGGTGGTACCCCTAAACTTAAAAATAATTCCAAGCCCCAAGCCTAACATTACAGACCCAATCAATATAAGAAATAGAAAATCGTGTTGAAATAAATCCCTGATAGTTTGAGAATCCTGTAAACGGACATAGGCAAATCCAGGTATATCGCCTCTGAAGAAATCAATAAAGAATGAAGAAAGGGTAAAGCCATAGAATGTTTTGATACCGAATCTCTTGCCCAACACTTTATAGCCCCATAAAAACAGTGGTATATTGATTATCCAGACTGTAATGCCAATAGGTATTTTTCCACCAGACAAATAATAAATAGCCATCGACAAACCGGAGGCGCCACCTGGAACAACTTTTGCATCTACCAGAAAAATGCCTATCCCAATAGCCATTATTGCTGAGCCTATTGCAATAAATATATAGTCTTTGAACTTTATTTTAGATATAAATTTTGCGACCATTTCTATTATTTAACTTTTAGAATTTAATAATGTAGAATTACAAAAATAGCAAATTATCTTATTATGGGATAATTATAACTTATTAAGTAAATAAATATAGGCAACGCCCCAAAATAAACGATATGTTGTAACATTATTATAAAGGTGGAGGGACTCTGCCAGATTTTGGAAATTTCTACCTGCGGGAAATTTCGCAGAGCTTTCTGGCAGATATGTATAGGCAAAGTTGCTACCGCTGATTATTTTTCCTATAATTGGAATAATGTATTTTGAGTAAATTTTATATATATATGAAAATGGTGGAACGGGTTGCCCAAATTCTAAAATCAAAACGCGACCTGACGGACGGAGTACGCGATACATTTCGCTAAGTGCTTTTTTGACATCATCAACATTCCTGATGCCGAATGATATGCTAATAATATCAAAGTAATCATTGGGATATTGCAGGTTAAGTGCATCGCCAGTAGAGAAAATCGGATTGTTAGCAGGAAATCTTTTTTTTGCAATTTCTATCATTTGTGGTGTCAAATCAATAGCGCTGACAAAATTTGATTTTTTTGAAAACAGGAATGCTATATCTCCTGTGCCGGTTGCAATGTCTAATATTTTTGAGTCGCGGTGGGGTTTTGCCAGCTTAATTAGTTTGCGTTTCCAGAGCCGATGCATTCCCATTGACAGAACATCGTTTAGAA